>NZ_LFVU01000027.1:0-300000 GCF_001047375.1 Clostridium cylindrosporum DSM 605 | reverse complement strand
CCACCTATTGTATTATAATCTATGCTAATTATAAAAATTGCAATTATTAGGGATACAACTGTAAAGGCAATCTGCATCAATAGATTTTTCATACTTCCACCATCACTAAATGCATGAGTTGCACTACTAATAGTCATAAGTCCTGTTAGTATAAGTGCAAAAGCACTAAAAACTATTCCATAATCAATATGTTTTAGAATTCTATTTTTATCAAACATTTCCAAGCACCTCTAAGTTTGTATTATCTCCATTAACATTAATGATTATACCATACTTAAATTAATTTTTACATTAAAAAAGATAGGAATATCATTCCTATCTTTTTATGTATTTATCTACCTATATCTTTCATTTTCTTTATTGGTATATTCGCAACAAGGGCAGGTGAATCTGCTGAATCTGCATCTGTTCTAGTAAGTTTAATCTCTAGCCCTTTTTCATCTATTTCAGCGTAGTCAGATATTACTTTTATAATATCTCCCTTAACCATCTCTAAAAATTGTGGTGAAACATTAGCTCTATCATGTATTAATATTAGCTTTAATCTCTCCTTGGCTACATCTTTAGAAGGTTTTTCTCTTCCGAAAATCTTAAACAAATCCATTTATACCCCTCCTTATCTTTTTCCAAATAACCTTTTTACTGCTGTAAAGAAGCCTACATGTTCCTCTTCAAGATTTAAAAGTGGTACTTCTTCTCCAGTTATTCTCTTTGCAATGTTTCTATAAGCTTGCCCTGCTCTAGAATCATTATCCATTACAGTAGGTTCTCCCCTGTTAGTAGACATTACTATCTTTTCATCATCAGGAACTATCCCTAGAAGCTTAATAGCTAGTATATCTGTCATATCATCTATATTAAGCATTTCACCTTTAAGTGTCATTTCGTGTTTTATTCTATTTACTATTAGCTCATGATTTTCTAGTCCCTTAGCTTCAAGTTTTCCTATTATTCTATCAGCATCTCTTACAGCTGATACTTCTGGAGTAGTTACTATAATTGCTCTATCAGCGCCTGCAACTGCATTTTCAAATCCATGCTCTATCCCAGCTGGACAGTCAATAATTACATAATCATACTCTTCCTTTAATCCATTAACAAGCTTTTGCATTTGACTAGGATTTACTGCGGTTTTATCCTTTGTTTGAGCAGTTGGAAGTAAGAACATATTATCAAATCTTTTATCTTTAATTAATGCTTGCTTTAATCTACAGGTTCCTTCAACTACGTCTACAAGATTATATACTATTCTATTTTCAAGTCCTAAAAGCAGGTCAAGATTTCTAAGCCCTATATCTGCATCTATAACTACGACTTTTTTACCCATCATAGCTAGTGCTGTTCCAATATTAGCTGTAGTTGTAGTTTTACCTACTCCACCTTTTCCTGAAGTTATAACTATGGCAACTCCCATTTTAATATCCCTCCACATCGATTCTTAGTTAAAAATACTTATTTGGTAAATAAGGTTCTATTATTATTATATCATCTTTAATTTTTGCTACTTCTGGAATGTTAGTTTTAGAATACTTCTCATCATCTGGCGCTCTTGTAATAAGACTTGCAATCCTAAGCTGGGTTGGCTTTAATGAATATGCAGCAACAATAGCCTTTTTATTTCCTGTCGCCCCTGCATGTGCTATCCCCCTTAAAACTCCAAGCACAATAATATTACCAGCAGCCATAACCTCTGCTCCTGAATTAACATCCCCTATAATAATAATATTCCCATCGTAATTTACCTTTTGACCGGACCTAATAGTACTTTTATAGAACTTTGTTCTACCTTCATATATCCCTTGGAAAATTTTTTCTTCTGGCTCTTCTACCTTGGACTCTTTTTTTATATCAGCATTAATATTATACTGCTCTTTCAAGCTATCTCTAATGCTTCTCAAATCCTCATAGGATAAATTTGCCTCACCATTTGTAATCCATATTTCAGAACCTATGAAGAAATTTTTTCCTCGTTCAATTTTCTCTATTATATCCTGTTTTACAAGTTGAAAATCATTAGAGTTAATGTAAATAATTATTCCATTTTTACTCCCTTTAATAGTTACATTACTCATGTAGCTAACCTCCAGATGCCCTATATTATTTTTATTCTTCAAAAAGCACGGCTTTCCTTCTTTATTTTGAACAAATATGTATTTATTTTAACATACAAATAATGATATAAAAATACATTTAAACCTTATCTATAAGGAAATCTACTCTACATCAATTATTAAACTATTACATATATATATTAGGTATTACAAAAACACTCATAAATATACAGCATAACCTGTAGTTTCTAGACACATTTTATATAGAATATTTTTTAATTTTCTCCACTATTATTAGATGAATTTTCTCCATTTCCCACTTTTCTTTCTGCTCCTCTATAGGCAGCTTCACTTTCATTTAATGGAGTTTCTTTATTATTATTTTTATTTAATTCAAAATACTGCTCATATATATCCTTTGCAACAGGAGCTACAAAACTCCCACTTCCTGCATCATATATTACTACTACAACAGATATTTTGGGATTGTCATATGGTGCAAAGCCAAGAAACCATCCATAGGCATCTCTTCCCTTTGCTTTTAGAGGCTTTGGAACAGATGCACTACCAGTCTTTCCACCCGTATCTATGCTAAACCCTTTAAAAGTTGATGCAGCGGTACCATGGTCACCTGAGGTAACCTTAGACATACCCTTTAATATGGCTTCTTTATTTTCAGGAGATATTTTAAACTCTTCAAGAACTTCTGGTATAATTTCTCTTTTTACTGTTCCATCTAGGTTAAGAACGGCTTTAACAAGATGAGTAGAATATCTTTTGCCATCATTTAATAGAGTATTTAATGCCCCTATCATTTGTAGTGGCGTAAGTACCGTTGATCCTTGTCCTATAGATACATTTAAAAGTTCTCCAACCCTATTAGCTTTCTTTTTAAATTCTGAAACCTTTAAATTAATATATCTTTGAGACTTAGGGTTAGTTATTCCTATTGCCTCAAGTTTAGATTTGTCATATTGGCCCTTATCCAGCATATCTTGAATTGCTCTATATTCATCTGTTCCCTTAGTTATCGTATAACCACCATACTCAATTCCAGAAATTTTATCGGTTATGTTATTTAAATATATAGCAATGTTGGTTTTCTTAAATCTAATGTTACTTCCAACTTCTCCAGGTAATTCTTCTATCTCTATTCCTGACTTTGGCTTTTCTCCTGTTATAGGATCCGATGCAAAACCAAACTTAGCTGCCCATTTCGAGAATCTTTCATAGCCTAGGAGCCTTCCTACTTCAAAAAAGTAGATGTTACAAGATACCTCTAGAGCCTGTGATACATTTAGGGCCCCATGACTTCCTCTTTTTGTGTTCCAAATCCAACAAGCTCCTTCAAAGCCCTTTACCTTATCAAAATGCCCACCTTTATCTAAAACAGTTATACTAGGAGTAACTACACCTTCCTCAAGACCCGCAATACCTACAAAAGGTTTAAGTATGGATCCTGGAGGTATCGCTCCCTTAGTTGCATAATTAAACATAGGAGCTGGTATGACATCTGCTTTATCGCCTTGATTCTTTTCCGGTACAAAATACTTTTTATAAATTTCAGGATCTGCAATTGCACCTGTTTGTGCAAAAACATTAGGATCAAATCCTGGTCTGCTAGCTAAAGCTAGAACTGCCCCTGTTTTAACCTCAGTTACAATAGCTACTCCTCTTTTAGCATTACCTCCATTTGACTTCCCTCTAATATTTTCCATAGTTCTATCAAGTGACTCTTCAGCTACTTTTTGAAGGTTGATATCTATTGTTGTTTTTACAGTATCTCCAGGAATTGGGTCAAGAGTTGCTGTTTCCTTTGTTATTTGACCAAACTTATCTACGTTTACATATCTAACTCCAGGCTCTCCTCTTAAATTTATTCCAAGGTCTCTGTTGTTTTCTAAGGACTTTTCAAGACCTAATTTTCCAATTAGTTCTCTATTTATATCATATCCAAGATTTTTATACTCCTCAGATGATTCTTCACTTATTTTACCTAAGTACCCCAGAAAGGCCGAACCTACTTCTTTATATGGATACCTACGTATTGGAGATACATCACTTAAAATTCCTGGAAGTTCCGAACCTTTATGCATAATCGCAAAGGCTGTTTCTTTTTTTACATTCTTTGCAATATAAACTGTTTTATACTGTGAATAAGAAACATCACTTATAGCCGCCCTTATTGATACTAGCTGTAGAAATTCTACATTAGAAACCTCATAGATGTATTGATTACTCCCTTCATCTATTAGTCCATATTTTATTCCAAGCTCTTTTACAACACCCTTTGCATCTAACTTAGTTTTTCTATCATCTTCTATTTCATCAAGCTCATATGCCTTTTTAAGGTTTTTTTCAAGCTTAGCACGAAGAGTATTGCTTGTTGCTGTAAAATTATATACATAATTATTTCCCTCAAGTACTATAGGAAGAGAAGATAGATTTAACTTATCTGAATCCGAGTTCTTTGTAATTATTCTTATGGTTTCAATTAATGCTTTGTTAATTCTTTTATTTGTTATATCTTTCTTCTCCTTACCTTTTTTTACGTAGTTTGAAAAAGTTATATTAAATCCTTGCTCATTAATTGCTATTTTCTTGCCATTTTTATCATGGATTTCACCTCTAGGTGCAGGTCTAATAATTTCTTTTTCACCTTTTTCTTCTGCAAGACTTTTATAATAATATCCCTTTACTACTTGAACATAAAAAAGTCTAGCTATTAGTATTGAAAATATCATAATAACTACTACCGAAAAAGATGTAATTCTTGTTATTTCTTTTTTCATGTTATATCACCTTTACTTTATACTTTTTATTAGAACCTTCATTCTCCTTGTATAAATTCAAGTGCATTTTCTTCACTTAGAATACTTAAAGCCTTAGTCGCTTAAATAGGCATTCTTTGCATAAACGTTATACAATCTAAGCTTTTGTAATGTATACAAATACTATATACTATGTAGCATTTTTTTACAATAATAGAAAAAAAGGACAGAGTAAACTGTCCTTTTTTATCTATTGTTAATATTTCCTGTGTCTTGCTTTTTTGTAGAGCCGTTTTGTACATTCCCTTGGGTTTGTACACCTTGATATGCAGCTTCACTTTCATTTAAAGGAGCTGTTTTATTAACCTCTCCATTATCACTCTTTTTGTCATCCTTTTTATTAAGTCCAAAATATTGTTCATATATATCCCTTGCAACAGGTGCAGAAAAACTACCACTTCCTGCATCATAAATTACAACAACGACAGATATTTGTGGATCCTCATATGGTGCAAAACCAAGGAACCATCCGTATGCATCTCTTCCTTTTTCTTTCTGTGAAGGTGGAACAGATGCACTACCTGTTTTTCCTCCTGTTGGAATATTAAATCCTCTAAATGTTGATGCCGCTGTACCATGCTCACCTGAAGTAACCTTAGACATCCCCTTAAGAATTGCATCTTTATTTTCAGGGGATATTTTAAATTCTTCTAGAAGCTCTGGAGCTATTTCTCTTTTTACTGTTCCATCTGGATTAAGAACTTCTTTAACAAGATGAGTAGAATATCTTTTACCATCATTTAAAAGAGTATTTAGTGCACCAATCATTTGTAGTGGAGTAAGTAGTGTTGACCCTTGCCCTATTGATACACTTAGAAGCTGTCCAACATTATTAGCATTACTCTTAAATTCTGCAATCTTTTGCTTAATATATCTTTGTGCCTTAAGATTTGTAACTCCTATTGACTCAAGTTTTGTTTTATCGTACTGCCCCTTATCAATCATATCTTGAATGGCCTTATACTCATCAGTTCCCTTTGTTATAGTATATCCACCATACTCAATACCTGAAATCTTATCTGATATATCATTTAAGAATATTGAAAGATTAGTCTTCTTATACTTCACATCACTTCCAACTTCTCCTGGAGACTCTTCAATCTCTATACCTGACTTTGGCTTTTCTCCTGTTTTAGGATCCGATGCAAAACCAAATTTAGCTGCCCATTTAGAGAATCTCTCATATCCTAAAAGTCTTCCTACTTCAAAGAAGTATATATTACATGAAACCTCTAGTGCCTGAGATACATTTACAGGTCCATGACTTCCTCTTTTCGTGTTCCAAATCCAACAAGCACCTTTAAATCCTTTTATCTTATCGAAAGGTCCACCTTTATCCACAACAATTGTACTTGGATTTACTACTCCTTCTTCAAGGCCTGCAATCCCTACAAATGGCTTAAGTATTGACCCCGGTGGTATAGCTCCCTTAGTTGCATAATTAAACATAGGTGCAGGAATAAGATCCGCCTTATCCCCCTCATTTTTCTCAGGTACAAAATACTTTTTGTATATTTCAGGATCTGCAATTGCACCTGTTTGTGCAAACACATTAGGATCAAACCCTGGTCTACTAGCTAGCGCAAGAATTTCTCCTGTTTTAACATCTGTTACAATAGCTGCTCCTCTTTTAGCATTTCCACCCTTTGACTTTCCTCTAATGCTTTCCATTGTTTTATCAAGTGATTCTTCTGCTACCTTTTGAAGATTAATATCTATTGTAGTTTTTACAGTATCACCTGGAATTGGATCAAGAGTTGCCGTTTCCTTTGTTATTTGACCGAACTTATCTACATTTACGTATCTAACTCCAGGCTCCCCTCTTAAGTTTATTCCAAGGTCTCTATTGTTTTCCAATGACTTTTCAAGGCCTAATCTTCCAATTAACTCTCTATTTATATCATATCCAAGATTTTTATATTCCTCAGCGGAATCCTCACTAATCTTCCCAAGATACCCTAAGAAAGCTGACCCTACTTCACCATTTGGATACTCCCTGATTGGAGCCACCTCATTTGAGATACCTGGAAGTTCTGAGCCTTTATACATAATAGCAAATGCAGTCTCTTTTTTAACATTTTTTGCAATATAAACTGTTTTATATTGAGAAAAGGAAACGCTACTAATAGCTGCTCTTAATGATACTAACTGCAAAAGCTCGATTTGAGAAACCTTGTAAATATTTTCACCGGTGTTTTCATCTAACAGTCCATACTTCTTTCCAAGTTCTCTTATAACACCCTTTGCATCAAGTTTTATATTTGACTTCTCTTCTATTTTATCAAGATCATAAGCCTTCTTAAGATTTTTCTCTAGTTTTGCACGTAAAGTATTACTAGTTGCAGTAAAGTTGTATACATAATTATTCCCTTCAATTGCTATAGGAATAGCAGAAAGGTTCAACTTATCTAGATCTGCATTTTTAGTAATAATTTGAAGAGTTTCAACTAATGCTTTATTTATTCTTTCATTATAAACCTCTTTTTTTTCTTTACCTTTTTTTTGATAGTTTGAGAATGTTATATTAAACCCTTGTTTACTAGTTGCTATTTTTTCTCCGTTCCTGTCAACAATTTCTCCTCTAGGTGCAGGTCTAATAATTTCCTTTTCACCCTTTTCCTCTGCAAGACTTTTATAATAATCCCCTTTAAATAACTGTACGTAAAAAAGCCTTGCTATAAGTATGGAAAAGATCATAATAATTACTACTGTAAAGGATGTTATTCTTGTTATTTCTTTTTTCATATTATATCACCTTTATTTGTACTCTAATATTAGAATTTCCACTCCTGTTGCATAAACTTAATTGTGTCTATTTTTGTTACAAATCTAAATACAATTATACTTATAATAGAATTTAATATAGCTTCAATAGGTACCACATACATAAAATGTGATACAAACTCAAATTGTATTGAGGCTGTATACAAATATGCATAATATAGAATACCCTTTAAAACCGTAAACACAAAGGCTGATAGCATAGGTATAAGAAGTGCATCTTTATAAATTTTTCTCTCAATTTGACAAAGAATATATGCTGTGACTAAATAAACTATAGTATTTAACCCAAATATACCTGGAAAAAAGCTATCCCTAATAAGACCACATAAAAGTGCTACCATAACACACTCAACATCTTCTCTAATTAGGGAGTAACAAATAATAAATGTAAGCACAATATCCATATTTATAGCAAAGATCTTAATGTTCGAGAATATAGTTTGTTGTAGTATGTTTACTAGAATGGATAGAAAAACTATCAATCCAATTTTTTTATACATTTGCACACCCACCACCTACTTTACAATAACCATTACATTTTCAAGAGTTGAAAAATTAACTACTGGTTTAACGTATGCAAGCTTAATAAAATTAGACTCTTCTTCTTCTACTTTAGTTACTGTACCAACTATTATATTTTCTTGAGGTAATTCATTATCATTCGCAACTACATTGGATGTAAGTATTTTATCCCCTACCTTTACCTTTGAGTCCGGTGGAATATATCTAACCTTTGCTTTCTTATCATTTGATGATGATAAAGCCCCTGATATTACACCTTGCTCATCTGTTGATGATATCTTCACTGGAATATTTGCTTTTTCATCTATAAAAGTCATCACCTTTGAAGTATTTCCTGAAACCTCTTTAACCTTACCTACATACCCTGTTCCAGTAATAACACATTGTCCTTTTTTTACTCCATCATTACTTCCTCTGTCAATAATAATAGTACTAAACCAGTTATCTCCAACTTTTCCAATCACCTTAGCACCTAATAAATTATGACTAGGATTAGAATTTTTAAAGTTAATCATAGCCTTAAGATCTTCATTTTGTCTTTTGTATTGATCATATTCAACTAATTTTTTATTTAATGCATCAACTTCTTTTTTAAGGTCTTCATTTTCCCCTCTAATAGTTCCTAATGATGTAACATAATGAAACATACTACTTATTCTCTGTCCAGCTGTATATACATATTTTTGTATAGGTCCTACTACTGTTGTAACAACTTCTTGAAATATTCCTGTGTTTTCTCCCTTATTAGCAGATATTCCAATAAAGATAGTAAATGCAAGACAAAGAACAAGTACTATGGTTAGCAACTTGTTCTTTAAAAAATTCATGTAACTCCCTCTTTCTAAATGCTTTTAAGTTTTACTTTCCAAACTCTATAGTATCAAGAGCCATACCAGCACCTAAAGCTACACAATCAATTGGGTTTTCTGCTATGTGAACTGGCATATGAGTTTCTGTCTTTATAAGTTGATCAAGACCTCTTAAGAAAGCACCTCCACCAGTTAGCATGATACCTTTTTCCATAATATCTGCTGCAAGTTCAGGTGGTGTCTTCTCAAGAGTAGATTTTATTGACTCTACTATAGCTAATACAGGTTCTTGAAGAGCACTTCTAACTTCACTAGATGAAATTGTTATTAGCTTTGGTAGCCCAGTTACAAGGTCTCTACCTTTTATATCCATCTTTTGTTCTTCTTCTAATCCATATGCTGATCCTATTTCAAACTTAATATGTTCAGCTGTTCTTTCACCTATCATAAGGTTATATTCTTTTTTAATGTAGTTTACAATTGCGCTATCAAATTCATCCCCAGCAACTCTTAGAGATTTACTTGTTACTATTCCTCCAAGAGAAATAATTGCAACTTCAGTAGTTCCTCCACCGATATCTACAATCATGCTACCTGTTGGCTCATTAACTGGAAGTCCAGCTCCAATAGCTGCTGCCATAGGTTCTTCTAGTAGATATACTTCTCTTGCTCCAGCTTGTCTTGTAGCCTCTTCAATAGCTCTTTTCTCAACAGTTGTAACTCCTGATGGATAACATACAACTATTCTTGGTCTTACGAATGAGCTATTTTTAGTAACTTTTTTTATAAACATTCTAAGCATTGTTTGCGTAACATCAAAATCCGCTATAACCCCATCTCTAAGTGGTCTTATAGCAACAATGTTTCCTGGTGTTCTACCAATCATATCCTTAGCCTGATCACCAACTGCTAATACCTTTGGAGTAGTATCATTCTTTATTGCCACTACTGAAGGCTCATTAAGAATTATTCCTTTCCCCTTCATATAAATAAGTGTATTTGCTGTTCCTAAATCAATTCCCATATCTTTTGTAATTCCGAAGAAAGCCATGTAAAATTCCCCTTTCTGTTATACACATTTTGCTGTTTATTATGTCTTAAATTAAACCTTTTTCTTTGAAACTAACATATACTCCATCACCTATAACAAGATGATCTAATAATTCAATCCCAATTATTTTTCCTACTTCACTTAAACGATTTGTAACATTTATATCTTCACTACTAGGAGTAGGATCTCCTGATGGATGATTGTGACATATTACTATAGAATAAGCGGTTTTTTTAATAGCATCATAGAATACTTCCCTTGGATGCACTACAGATGAATTTAATGTTCCAATAGATAAATCACTAACATCAAGAACTATATTTTTAGTATTGAGAAATACTACCCTAAAATGTTCCTTTTTTAAATACCTCATATCCTCCATTAGCATATTAGCCATATCCTTTGGTGAGGTAATTTTAATCTTTTCATCTGTTCTAAAGTTCCTTAGCCTCCTGCCAAGTTCAATAGAAGCTTTTATAATTGCTGCTTTAGCACTTCCTATCCCACTTATACTCGAAAGTTCTTGAACAGAAGCACTACATAAAAACTTTAGTCCTTCTTTAGAACTTAATATATTTTGTGCAAGTGAAATAGCATTTAAATTTCTTGTTCCAGTTCTAAGTATTACTGCTAAAAGCTCAGAATTAGACAAAACTTCAGCACCATACTTAAGTAATCTCTCTCTTGGTCTATCGTTTTGAGGTATTTCTTTTATTGATAGGTTGTTTGATTTCAACTTAAAACTTCCTTTCTAAAAGATTTACCCCAATCCTCCCTAATAAACTATAAACTTTACTTGTAGGAAGTCCTACAACATTAAAATAACATCCTTCTATTTTTTCTACAAATGCACTAGCCATGCCTTGTATTCCATATGATCCTGCTTTATCTAGTGGATCCCCAGTTTCTATGTATGATAAAATTTCGTCATCAGAAAGATTCTTAAAATATACCTTTGTAACTTCATGATCCTTCATAGATATATTTTTATCCTTACAAATAAGAGACACACCAGTTATAACAAAATGTTCTCTTCCACTTAAGGACTTTAGCATTTTAAATGCTTCATCCTTTGATTTTGGTTTTCCAAGTATGGTGCCATTTGAATATACAATGGTATCTGCACCAATTACCAGAGAATTAGGCTTATTATATGAAATATTCATTGCTTTATCATATGCCAATTTTTCTACTAATTCGTATGGATCGTCTATGCTAATGCTCTCATCTATGTTAGATGGTTCAACCTTAAAGTCTAAATTAAACATCTTTAGAATATCTCGTCTTCTTGATGACGCCGAAGCTAAAATAATATCCATATTATCACCACATTTTTCTATAAAGTGTATATCCCAATATCATACCACCTATCGATAGTATATTAAATGTAAAATTAATTCCAAATGTAAAACTTAAAAGTCCTAGGTTAACTTCAAAAGGTTTCGTCATTCCTAAAGTATATCCAGTACCTAAGAATTCTAAAAATTGAAAGTTCTGTCCAAGGGCATCACCAAGAGCCCCTCCTGCGAGTCCAAAAATAATAATTAGTGTAAAAAGGTATATGTAGCCTTTTCCTGATCGTACACTCATATATTAACCACCTTAACATTCATTTTATAGTTAAGAAGCTAAAACTTTAAACTGCAAAAAAACCAAAATCTTTCTACTTAAGTTTATCATTTTAAATATTATTAAACAAGTAATTTAAATCCTTTCACAAAAAGTTTTAATTTCTTAATCTTTTCTTAATAACTATAAACAAAACACATTGGCTATACTAATTCACTATAATTTACCACTACTTCTAATATGTTCTTAAGAGAATTCTCATCAACATCTTTTGAATAACTCTCTAAATGATTCTTTATAAATGAATTAATCTTCTTTTGTGATTTGCCACTTTCTCCTGTTAAAGTTTTATATTTTGTGATTGAATTATAACTTGATTTCATTACAGATTCTTTTCCATCAAGTGCCGCTAATATATACTCTTTTACAAATGATGCATATTCTTTTATATTCCCATCTTTTGACTTTTCTACACCCTCTATAGAAAAATCTTTTATATAGCAGGTAACTTCTTTTCCTTCTAAATATCTTTTTCTCTCTTCTAACTTTTTAGGACTTGAAGCCATTGCTGAAATTACCTTAAAATACTTTCCATCTTTAAGTAGCAGTGCATCTATATTTTTATTCTTAAGAGCAGCAATTTTATTTCTAGCCCCATCTTCCTTTTCGAATACACCTAATTGAAGAAAGTATACACTTTTAAAATCATTTAACCTAACTGCAATACTTGTAGCTTCGTTTTGAGAATAATTTATTAAAACCTTCCCAAGTATTAATGATATAATTGGAAGAAGTATCGTAAAACAGATTATGACCTTATACTTATTAAGTGTGCTTTTTATTTCAACTCTCGTGTATCTCATCTTTATACCTCCATTTTGTTACATATTTTTACATTATCACTAAAAAACATAGCCACTGAAAAATCAGCGGCTTTAAATCCTTTATCATTAGTATAGCTATTAATACCCAATCTCCTCCTTAACAAGTACTACAATCCCTCTTCCCTTTGTGTTTTGTCTAAATGTAACTACTAAGTGATTGCATATCCTATTCTCACTAGAGCAATTTACACATTCTGAAACTTTAACACAGGGATTGTCCATATTTAATCTTTTACAGTTAATTGGAGCTACATATTTCCTAACTCTTTCATATGCACTATCTATGTCTCTTACTATCTTATTTTCTCCCACCACTACAATAACCTTTTTAGGTCCGTAAATCATTGCAGCTACTCTATTTCCAAGACCATCTAAATTTACTAACTCCCCGCTTTCAGTTATAGCATTACTACTAGTCAAATAGTAATCGCTAAAAAATGCTTCTTTGTGAACTTCTTTAACCTCACTAGGTGTTAATCCTTCTTTATATCTGTCTAAAAAATTATAGTCACCTTCTCTAAGAGAGTTTAAAATATCACACTGTAGTAGTGTTTGGCTTCCTCCTACACCTACAGTACTTTTTGCCTCTATTAAAGAAATAACCTTCTTTTTTGCTTCACTTTTATCTTTAACAATGTATACATCATATCCCTTAGACTCTAAAGATTTTTTTGTTTTTTCTAAAACTTTATCTTTAAACCATCTAGTGTTTAAGTCCATTTTTATCCTCCGTTTTCTCTAGTATAACAACTGCTCCTGTTTTGGATGGATGCTTTATATTAGTTCGTCTTAGTAGTTTGTAATTATTTTTATTCCAAAATTCCATAGCATTGGAATTATCCTCATATGCTAATACACAAAATCTATATATTGAATAATATTCCCCAAACCACTCTTCTACCCCACTTAATATTTTACTTCCAAATCCACGTTTTCTGTATCTCTCACTTAAAACATATGTTAAAAACCAAACTTCTGTACAAGACCTATTTTCAAACCTTCCCTTTAAAATTCCAATTATCTCTTCCTTTAAATAGACTCCTAGAAAAAAATCTGAAACACTTGAGAGTGACTCTAAATATCTCTCCTTAATTTCTTCAAATTGAAAGCTTTCTTTTTTACCTAGAAGTGCTTTTGTCTCATCTGACTCATTTAACAACCTGTGTATTTGAGGAAGTTCCTCATAAATTATGTCACGAACCGTAATTTCACCTATTATTATATTGACTGGTATCAAACTCATCACCTTTTCCTCTATTTGATAATAGGAAGGACTAGGCCTTTACTGTTATATTCAACAATTCTTATTAAAAATCCTTTACAAGTTTATAATTTATTTTATACAAAATAAGAGGAGTATATTGCATACTCCTCTTATTTATAAATTATTCATTTATTTGATAATAACATCTTTTAGGTGATATAACTTCCTCGTCTTTTTTTAGAAGTTTAATAACCTTATCAACTTCAGATTTTTCTTCACCTATAATTTCAGCTATTTCCCCAGCCTTAAGTGGTGATTCTGCCTCTCTTAATGCATGTAAAACTTTTTCCTTTATTTCCATATTAGCTACCTCCCTATATCTATTTTCTTGTAAATAATTATTATCTATTATAAATTATTATTTTGTAATTGTAAATATTGTACCATATTTATTACTGAAAAAAAATTTGACATATATTTATCTTTTATTTATAATCATTGTTAACGATATTTTAAGTACAGGTTAACAAATCATCAGGAGGTTAAAACATGAAAAAATTCTTAACAACTAAAGAGCTAATACTTTGTGCACTTTTTGCTTCATTAACAGCAATATGCAGTCAAATAGCTATACCACTTGGATTTACACCAATACCTTTCACACTACAATTATTCTCTGTATTTATTTCTGCAATTATACTTGGTCCAAAGCTTGGTTCTATTTCCCAAGTTACTTATGTTCTTGTAGGTACAGTTGGTTTTCCTGTGTTCGCACAATTCTCCGGAGGAATAAATAAGGTTTTAGGACCTACAGGAGGATATATAATTAGTTTTCCAATAGCCGCTTTTATTGTAGGTTATCTGGCACTTAAACCTAATATTTTTATAAACGCTTTAGGAATAATACTCGGACTTATATGTATATATGGGATAGGAACAGTTCAGCTTTCACTTATCACAAATATGAGCTTTAATAAAGCTTTGCTGGCAGGTGTTATTCCATTTGTACCATTTGATTTAGTTAAAATCTTTCTATCACTTGTAATTGGAATGCAAATAAGAAAAGCACTTATAAAAAGTTCTTTATTTTCTACGAACTATTAAATTTAACTTAAATAAAATCGAGCCTAGGATAATTCCTAGGCTCATTATTTTTTTAAATATATACTCAAATTGGTGCAGATGGCGGGATTTGAACCCGCACGCCCTGTGGACACTACCCCCTCAAGATAGCGTGTCTGCCGTTCCACCACATCTGCTAAGTCTGATGAGGATATTTTATCATATTGCATTTTTGAAATCAAATACTATTTACTTATATAAAGATAGCGATAAATATTATAATCTCTTTTTATAGATTTAATGTAGTTCCTTGTTTGCTTAAATGGAATTTTATCTTCATAAAGTTCATTACCATTTTCAGTCATCCACTTTCTAACGTTACCTTCCCCACCATTATAAGCTGCAAGTATAGCCTCTACATCTCCATTAAAATCCTTAGAAAGCTTAGCTAGATAATATGTACCATAGTTAATATTTTTTTCAGCATCATATAGGTCATTTATCTTAAAATTCTTTTCTCCTAAAAGACCTGATATATACTTCCCTGTATCTGGCATTATCTGCATCAATCCCATTGCTCCTTTTTTCGAAACAGCAAGGGGATCATACTTGCTTTCCTTCTTTATAAGAGCATAAACAAGCTCCCTATCAATTTTATAATTATCTGCATACTTATCGATGGTTTCTTTATATTCTAATTTATAAACCTGCTTTAACATTGGTTTATGAAAAGCTCCTAATAATGTAGCAAAACAAATTATTACTAGAGCTATCTTTGCCAATTTTTTAAACATTCTATGCCTCCAAATCCAATAATGTTTTTATAACATTTTCTACTTTTTCTCTTAGTTCATCTATTCCTTCATTGTTTTCTATAATGTATTTGCAGTATTTTTTCTTCTCGTCTAAAGGCATTTGTGATTTTATTACATCCTTTATATATTCATACGAATGTCCATCTCTTTCATTTACCCTTTTTAATTGGAGCTCTTCACTTGAAGAAATAAGAATTATATCATCTACTAAATCACAGAACCCTGCTTCTATTAAAATAGCACCATCTACTATGCAAAGCTTTTCTGTTTTTGCATATACCTTTATATAATTCTTAATTCTAATTTTCATAATAGGATGTAATATAGAGTTAAGTTTATTTAAATTTTCTTTGCTTTTGAATACTATTTTTCCAAGTTGCTTCCTATCAAGTTCATTACTTGAAGTTATAACTTTATTTCCAAAGGTTTCTTCTAACAGGTTCAAAACTTCCTTATCCTTAACTACTTCTCTTGATACTATATCACAATCTATTACTTTAATATTTAGGCTTTTTATTATAGAGGAAGCTGTACTTTTACCAGTGCCAATCCCTCCTGTTAATCCAATTACCCTCATATCTTCTCCTATTTTGCCTCATACCAATTTTCACCGAAGTTCATACTAATTTCTAATGGTACACTTAACTTAAGAGTATTTTTCATCTCCTCTTCAACTAATAACTTCATTTTTTCTAGCTCATCTTTATGAACTTCTAGTATTAGTTCATCATGTACCTGTAGGATAAGTTTCGACCTAAATTTCTCATTTTTTAGTCTTGCATATACATTGACCATTGCTATTTTTATAATATCTGCAGCTGTTCCTTGTATCGGTGTATTCATAGCAAGTCTTTCCCCATACATTCGAACATTTCTATTTGATGAGGATATCTCTGGAATATATCTAACTCTATTTATTAATGTTTTAACATACCCCTGTGTTTTAGCAGTTTCTATAGTATTATCTAGATATGTCTTTACCCCTTGATATCTTGCAAAGTAGTTATCTATATACTGCTTCGCTTCTTTTCTTGTTATTTTAAGATCTTTAGATAGCCCAAAATCGCTTAATCCATATACTATACCAAAGTTAACTGCCTTAGCATTACTTCTTTGGATATTTGTAACCTCTTCCATAGGTACAGAAAATACCTCTGAAGCTGTTCTTGTATGTATATCTTGATTATTATTAAAGGCATATATAAGATTTTCATCCTCTGATATATGTGCAAGTATTCTAAGCTCTATTTGGGAATAGTCCGCAGCCATAATTACATAATCACTATCACTTGGAACAAATGCCTTTCTTATTTGTCTTCCCATTTCAAGCTTTATCGGAATATTTTGTAGGTTTGGTTCTGTACTTGATATTCTACCTGTTGTTGTAATTGTTTGATTAAAACTAGAGTGTATTTTTTCATCATCTTGTATACATGATTTAAGTCCCTCTATATATGTAGAGTTTAACTTCGAAAGTTGTCTAAACTGTATTATTTTAGATATTATTTCATGCTTGCCTGAAAGCTCATCTAAAACCTCTGCATCTGTTGAATATCCAGTTTTTGTTTTTTTGATAACAGGCAAATCCATTTTCTCAAATAATATAACGCCTAATTGCTTTGGAGAATTTATATTAAACTCTTCACCTACCATAGAGTATATATCCTTTGTTAATTTCTCAATATCAGAAACTATTACCTTTCCTAGCTCATCTAACTTCTCCTTATTAACCTTAAAGCCTAAATATTCCATACTAGCTAAGGTTTCTACTAAAGGCATTTCAACTTCCTCAAACAAAATTTCCATACCCTTTGACTTAATTTCCTCTAGCATGTTTTCCTTAATGCCCTTAAGATTCTCTATAAGTGAAACTAGGACTTCCTCAGAATCATCTTCATACCTAGATAGTCCACTAACATTTGCATATCTATTAATTATGCTCTTTATGTCATACTTGCTTTCCGATGGATTAATTAGATATGCTGCAATTTCTGCATCAAACTTAAGGGAATTCATAGAAATTCCAAGTTTTAAAATATAAGTATATACCTCTTTTCCTCCATATGTATACTTAGATATATTAGTATCCTCAAATACATCTTTAAGCTTATATATATCACCACTTGGTATAAAATAACCTTCATTTATTATAATACCAAGTATTTCTCCCTTTGATTTCTTAGGAACAACACTTAGAAATCCACTACTTTTAACTGATTCTATTACATCATCTATAGAAGTGTATGTTTTAATTCCAGATAAAACTACTTCATCTTCATATGTACTCTCTATTTTCTGGGAAATCTTTCCCAGTAAACTTTTAAATTCTAATTCTATAAAAATTTTTTCAACTTTATCTGAATTATAACCTTTAAAATCCATATCTTCTAAGTTAAATTCTAATGGTACATTACAATCTATCTCTGAAAGTTTTTTACTTAAAAATGCATCTTCTCTATGATTAATAAGGTTTTCCTTTAGCTTTTTACCTGAAACAGCCTCTATATTCTCATAAACACCTTCTATGGTTTTATATTGATGCAAAAGTTTTAATGCTGTCTTTTCTCCCACACCTGGAACACCTGGTATGTTATCAGATTTATCGCCCATAAGACCCTTTAATTCAATAAATCCTTTAGCATCTAAATCAAACTTTTCCTTTAAATAGTTAATGTCACATACCTCAATATCTGTTGTTCCCTTTTTAGTAAGATATATATTGGTATTCTCACTTATCAACTGAAGAGAATCCTTATCTCCTGTTATTATTATTACTTTTAACTCTTCTCCTTCAAACTTTCTAGCTATTGTTCCTATTATATCGTCTGCCTCATAGCCATCTATTTCATATATCCCTATATTAAATGCCTCTAAAAGCTTTTTTGCTGGCTCCATTTGAACCCTAAGCTCATCCGGCATCTTCTTTCTTCCAGCTTTATATTCCTTATATTCAATATGTCTAAATGTAGGTGCTTTTCTATCAAAGGCAGCTGCTATATAATTTGGCTTAATATCATTTACTATTTTAAAAAGCATGTTTGTAAATCCATATACGGCTCCTGTTGGTATTGCCTTTGAGTTTGTCATAGCTGGTAGAGCATAAAAAGCTCTATTTATAATACTATTTCCATCTAATACTACTAATGTTTTCATATTAAGCTACCTCTCTCTCATAATTCTTCCTATGCTATTATCTTATATTATAACAAACTATATAGTATTAAAACACTATCTATTTCATATAAGCAATTATGTGCACATAGGCATAAAATTTTGCTATAATGTATTTATATTGAGAGGAGGATTAAAAATGGCATTACTTACACAGTTTCTCATAACACTTATAATTGCAATTGTAGCCTTAGTTGCTTACAATTTTCTAAAGCCTTTTATATTTAAGAAAGCTATCCCTAACAAGTGGGTTATTCTTTCTTTACTTATCATAGCCTTCTTTACACCACTACTTTTACCAATGCTTTATTCTAATATTATTGGTTCATCTATTTTCTTTATTTTAATAACACTACTAGCACTAACCTTTGTCGATGTATTAAGAATAGAAAAAGCAGAAAAGAACAAGCCAATCGTTGGAAAGCCTAAAGCAAAGCCAAATAGATCTAACAAAAACCCAAGATAGTATACATAAAAAATCTCTACTGAAATTACTCAGTAGAGATTTTTATTCACTAAAAACTTAATTTTACTCTTATTGGACAATGGTCTGAGCCATAAACTTCATTTAATATATCTGCCCCTTCAACATTATCCATCATATTGTTAGATACAAAGTGGTAATCTATTCTCCATCCTGTATTTCTCTCTCTTGCCTTAAATCTATAACTCCACCAAGAGTACTTTATTTCCTCTTTATGTAGGCTTCTAAACACGTCTGTATAACCATTTTCTATAAACTTATCTATCCATGCTCTTTCAATTGGTAAAAATCCAGATGTTTTTTCATTTGCTTTTGCATTTTTAATATCTATCTCTTTATGTGCGGTGTTGTAATCTCCACATATTAGAAGTTTTTTCCCCTTATCTACTTCACTATTGCAATAATCTAAAATTGCATCATAAAACTTTAGCTTATAATTCAGTCTTTCCTCGTCCTTTTGTCCATTAGGAAAATATATATTTAGCAGCGTAAAAGTTTCAAACTCTGTAATTAAAATTCTTCCCTCATTATCAAATTCTTCTATCCCTATCCCCTGCTTAACAGAAATTGGTTTTATCTTAGTATATGTAGCAACTCCACTATAGCCTTTTTTCTCAGCGTGGGAAAAATAAGAATAATAATCCTTAATATTTCTAGTCTCCTCAGTTAAGTTTCCCTCTTGTAGTTTAGTTTCTTGTATACATAATATATCTGGATTATATTCTTCTATATAATCTAAAAATCCTTTTCCCATAATAGCCCTAAGACCGTTAACATTCCATGAATGTATATTCAAAAATATCACCTCTTAATAATCTTTTCATAATAAAAGATTACCACAAAGTGTAATTTATAGATATAGTCATGTATTTAATTGAATATATAAAAAGGCTGTTAGCAAGCATTTGCTAACAGCCTAAAAATTCTTAACGACTACTTATCTTACTTAGAAGCATTCTTTGTAAGATTTAAAAGTCCTCCGAACTTAATCATATCTTTTTGTCTATCTGTAACACTTAGAATCATAGTATATGATTCTCCCTTTGTCTTGTTTTCAACAACTATCTTACCTGTTTCAACTTGCGCTAAAGCTCCATTTACTTCTAGAACATCACCTTCTGATATTCTATCGTAATCAGCTTCATTTTCAAATACAAGAGGCATGATACCGTTATTAATAAGGTTTGCCATATGTATTCTAGCAAATGACTTTGCAAGAACTCCCTTAACACCTAGGTATAGTGGAACTAAAGCAGCATGCTCTCTACTTGAACCTTGTCCATAGTTTGATCCACCAACTATGAATCCTCCACCATTTTCCTTAGCCTTCTTTGGGAAGTCCTTATCACAAGGAACTAGACAGTGGTCTGAAAGGAAAGGAATGTTTGATCTAAATGGTAGAAGTTTAGCGTTAGAAGGCATAATGTGGTCAGTTGTAATGTTATCACCAACAATTGTTAATACCTTTCCTTCTACCTTATCTGCTAGTGGCTTAGCCTTAGGGAATTCCTTAATGTTAGGTCCTCTAACAACCTCAACATCATTTCCTTCCTCTGCAGGAGCAACCACAAGATTATCATTTATTACAAATTCTTTTGGCATTTCAACTCCAGCTTCTACATCTACGCTTCTTGGATCTTCAATATATCCTGTTATAGCTGATGCAGCTGCAAGCTCTGGGCTTACGATATAAATTCCAGCTGAAACTGTTCCACTTCTTCCTTCGAAGTTTCTATTGAAAGTTCTAAGTGAAACTGCATCTGTAGCAGGTGATTGTCCCATACCTATACATGGTCCACAAGCACTTTCAAGTATTCTAGCACCTGCTGCAACAAGTTTAGTTAATGCTCCATTTTGTGAAAGCATTGTAAGAACTTGCTTAGATCCTGGTGCAATTGCAAGTGATACGTGTTCTGCAACTGTTTTTCCTTCTAGGATTTTAGCAACCTTCATAAGATCAAGGTATGATGAGTTTGTACAGCTACCAATAAGGATTTGATTAACCTTTGTTCCCTTAAGCTCTGTAACATTCTTTATATTATCAGGGCTATGTGGACATGCAGCTAGAGGTTCTAAAGCTGAAAGATCAATTTCAACTACTTCATCATATACAGCATCTGCGTCAGCTTCAAGACGAACAAAATCCTCTTCTCTTCCCTGTGCTTTAAGGAATTCTAGGGTTTTATCATCACTTGGGAATATTGATGTTGTTGCACCAAGTTCTGCTCCCATGTTAGTTATTGTTGATCTTTCTGGTACTGTAAGAGTACTAACTCCTTCTCCACAGTATTCAAATATTCTTCCAACTCCACCCTTTACAGTAAGTCTTCTTAAAAGCTCAAGAATAATGTCCTTTGAAGCTACCCAATCATTTAGCTTACCCTTTAGTTCTACCTTAACTATCTTTGGCATAGTGATGTAGTATGCACCACCACCCATAGCAACTGCAACATCAAGTCCACCTGCTCCGATAGCTATCATACCAATTCCTCCACCTGTTGGAGTGTGGCTATCTGAACCTAAAAGTGTATATCCTGGTATACCAAATCTTTCTAATTGAACTTGGTGACAAATACCATTCCCTGGCTTTGAGAAGTAAATACCATGCTTTTTAGCAACACTTTGAATATAAAGATGATCATCTGCATTTTCAGGTCCTGTTTGTAGTGTGTTGTGATCTATATATGCTACTGATCTTTTAGTTTTTACTCTATCAACGCCCATAGCTTCAAATTGAAGATAAGCCATTGTTCCTGTTGAATCTTGAGTTAGTGTTTGATCTATCTTTATAGATATTTCTTGTCCTGGAACCATTTCTCCTGAAACTAGGTGATTCTTAATTATTTTTTGCGCTAATGTTAATCCCATGTGTTTTCCTCCTAAACTTTCGAACTTACCTTTTAGATGTTTCTAAATTTTTGTCTTGAACACTTCTAAAAGTACCTCTTTTGCTTTTACAAACTTTATAGTCTATAACTTCAACTTTTTTATCATCAGAAAGCTCTTCAAATGTAAGCTTTACTATTTTTTCAAGTTCATCATTTCCAATAACTGATGTTCTACCATCTGCATATTGTTCATCTACCCATTCCTTAACAGTTATAACTCTTGGATCTCTTTTATTTATTTTTTTGTCATCAGTTAGTCTAAAGAATGTATTTATCCAAGCTGCTATTCCAGCAAGTCCAGAGTACTCATTTACAGCAACAACTACTGGTCTATTTAAAATCTTTCCAGTATCAAAGATATTGTATATTTCTTCATCCTTTAATATTCCATCAGCATGTATTCCCGCTTTAGTAACATTAAAGTCACTTCCTACAAACGGAGTTTTATGAGGAATTTGATATCCTAAATCCTTTTCAAAAAGCGTTGCTATATCAGTTAAAACAGTAAGGTCCATATTTTTAATACTTCCCTTTAACTGTCCATACTCAACTATCATAGCCTCAAGTGGACAATTCCCTGTTCTTTCTCCTATTCCTAAGAGAGTTGAACTTATTCCCGCGCAGCCATATAACCATGCTGTAGTAGAATTTGGAACAACACTATAAAAATCATTGTGTCCATGCCATTCAATCCACTCTGATGGAACATTGCAGTAATGTGTAAATCCGTGCATTATTTGCTTTACACTTCTAGGAAGAGCTGCCCCATCATGACATACTCCAAGTCCTAGGGTATCACATGCCCTAATCTTTACCGGCATATTAGCCTTTGCTGAAAGTTCCATAAGACGTCTTACAAGTGGCACTACAAAACCAAAATAATCTGCTCTTGTAATGTCTTCTAAGTGACATCTTGGAATTATTCCGTTAGCAAGTGCTTCTTCTGCTATCTCTAGGTATTTTTCCATAGCTTGTTGTCTAGTTAGATTTAGTTTTTTAAATATATGATAATCAGAACATGACATTAGGATACCAGTTTCTTTAATGTTCATGTTTTTTACTAATTTAAAGTCTTCCTTATTTGCTCTAATCCAAGCAGTTATCTGAGGAAATTCATATCCTCTTTCAATACACTTTTCAACAGCCTCTCTGTCTTTTTCAGTATATAGGAAGAATTCACTTTGTCTTATTATTCCTGAACCATTATCTAATTTATGAAGATAATCAAATATCGTTAATATTTGTTCTACTGTAAAGGGAGACATTGACTGTTGACCATCTCTAAAGGTAGTATCAGTAATCCATACATCCTTTGGCATATTCATCGGAATATTTTTATTGTCGAATACTACCTTAGGAATTTCTGTATAAGGAAATATATCTCTATATAGATTAGCCTCAGCTACATTTTCAACTTCATTATCACATTTATATGAATGCATTACGTTAGTTTTTTCGTTTAGTTGTATATTGTTCATACTACATTCTCCCCCTTACCATAATTGTATACAAATATACTTGAGCGTATAAATCTATTATATAATACTTACACTATTGTATGCAAGAATTTTTTTAGTTTTTGTGTTAATTTTTCTTAACTCCCAGTTTACCATTGTTTTTCTCTAATTTATTCTTATTTACTTAAATTATCTATATAACTTATTACTTTACAAAATAACTTTTTTATATTCACTGCCATATGCTTCCTTTATAATCCACTATACCTTGCTATATTTTGTTAATGCAACTTTCATTTGAACATGATATATATTGATGATACAATATTCTGTATATAAGGAGGGAATTTATGTTAGGCAACAGAGAAGAACATATAAAAAATGTAAAAAGAATAGTAGTCAAGGTTGGGTCCTCTACTTTAACATACGAAAACGGTAGAATCAATATATCACAAATAGAACTTATAACAAGGCAATTAGCAGATTTACATAATAAGGGGTACGAAGTTATTCTTGTAAGCTCTGGAGCTATTGGTGCAGGAATCGGAAAACTTGGAATGAAAAAAAGACCTTCCACAATTCCTGAAAAACAAGCTGCCGCTGCTGTAGGCCAGGGATTACTTCTTCATATGTATGAAAAGCTATTTTCTGAGTATGGACAAACAATAGCACAAATTCTTCTAACTAGAGAGGATATGACAGATAGAGTAAGATTCTTAAATTCTAGAAATGCCCTATTTTCTCTTTTAGAAATGGGTGTTATTCCTATTATAAATGAAAACGATGCTGTTATTGTTGATGAAATTAAATTTGGTGATAATGATACCTTATCAGCACTAGTTGCTAGCCTTGTTGAAGCAGACCTTCTTATACTATTATCTGATATAGACGGTCTATATAACGATAATCCTCGTAAAAATCCAGATGCAAAGCTTTTTAGCTGGATAGATGAAATAACAGATGAAATCGAAAAATGTGCAGGTGGTGCTGGAAGTAGTCTTGGTACAGGTGGAATGGTAACCAAGATTCGTGCAGCCAAAATTGCGGTTTCATCAGGAAGTGTTATGGTTATAGGAAATGGTTCAAATCCTTCAATTATAAGAGATATTGTAGAAGGTAAAGAAGTTGGAACTTGGTTCAAACCCACTGATGTCCCTCTACAAGCTAGAAAAAGATGGATCGCTTTTAGTAAAAAACCTATGGGTACAATTAAGGTTGATGAAGGTGCTTCCCCTGCTATTTGCAAAGAAAATAAAAGTCTTTTACCTAGCGGGGTTCTTGGTGTAAGCGGTTCTTTTGATGAAGGAGATCTTGTCACGATACTTGATAATAATGATGTAGAGATTGCAAGGGGACTTGTAAACTATCCATCACATGAAATAGAAATAATAAAGGGTCTTAATTCTTGTGAAATTGAATTAAAGCTAGGTCATAAAAACTATGATGTTGTAGTTCACAGAGATAACCTAGTTTGTTTAAAATAATATAATTTACTATAGGGGGTATCAACAATGAACATTAGAGAATCTATAATTTCTAAAACTAGTGTTTCTAAGGAAGCTGCCAGAAAGCTTTCTTCTATTTCTACTGACATTAAAAACAACGCTCTTTTAAATATGGCTAAAGGACTTCGTGAAAATGCAGAAAAGATAGTTTCAGCTAACTCAAAGGACTTAAAAAATGGTGAGGCTAAGGGACTTTCTCCAGCTCTACTTGATAGACTAATGCTAGATGAAAATCGTATAAATGATATGGCAATTGGTCTAGAACAGCTAGTAGCCTTAAAGGATCCAATTGGAGAAGTTTTAGGAATGCAATTAAATGCAGATGGACTTCAAATAGGAAGAGTAAGAGTTCCACTTGGAGTTATAGGAATAATATATGAAGCAAGACCAAACGTTACAGTTGATGCAGCTGGGCTTTGCTTAAAGTCAGGCAATGCTGTTGTTTTAAGAGGTGGCTCTGAGGCTATAAACTCTAACATAGCTATAATTGAAGTTATATCAAAATATGCATATGAAGCTGGAATTCCAAATGGTGCAATTCAATTTATTGATGTAACTGATAGAGAAGCAGTAAATGTAATGCTTAAACTTAATGACTATCTAGATGTGATTATACCTCGTGGTGGAGCTGGTCTTATAAAGACAGTTGTTGAAAATTCAACCGTTCCAGTAATAGAAACAGGTACTGGTAACTGCCACGTTTATGTGGATTCTTCTGCTGATTTAGAAATGGCAAAGAAAATCGTTATAAATGGTAAGACACATAGACCTGGAGTATGTAATGCAACTGAATCACTACTTGTTCATAAGGATGTTGCAAATGAACTTTTACCAGCTGTATGCAAGGATCTTCAAGACCTTGGAGTTGAAATCAGAGGATGCGATGTCACTCTAAATCTTGTTAATGGTGCAATTCCTGCAACTGATGAAGATTATGGAACCGAATTCCTAGACTTTATTATTTCTGTAAAGGTAGTTGACTCTATTGATGAAGCAATTGAACATATATATAAATATGGAACAAAACACTCTGAGGTAATAGTAACTGAAAACTATAATAATAGTAGAAAGTTCCAATCCGAGGTTGATGCTGCTGCTGTTTATGTAAACGCTTCAAGCAGATTTACCGATGGATTCCAATTTGGATTTGGTGCTGAAATAGGAATAAGTACACAAAAGCTTCATGCAAGAGGCCCTATGGGACTTACCGAACTTACTACTACTAAATATATTATTAATGGTAGCGGTCAAATAAGAAAATAAGTTATATTGACTCATATGGTTAATTATGATAACATATTCTAGTAGTGCCACTGTGGCGGAACGGCAGACGCATTCGACTCAAAATTATATATTTAATAATCTAAGTATATAATCTATCGCCACCGTTGATTTATCAATGATTACAACAAAATAAATTAAGAGTATTAACTCATGTACGATTTTGATTTTAACTATCAAAACTTGTATATGAGTTTTTTTATGCTCTTTTTTACTTAGGAGGTGTAACTATATGAAGAAGAAAATAAAAATAACTCCACCTAAAGATATTACACTTGATAGAGGTGCAGATGAGTTTATAACTTATTGTGAATTTAAAAACCTTCGTCCTGCTACAATTAAATTTTATAATGCAACTTTAGAAGGTTACATCTATAAGGTTTTAGACCCAAAATTTCCAATAAGTGAGATAACTCCTTCTATAATAGAGGATTTAATACTTTATTGTAAAGAAAGAAACTTAAAAGATGTAAGTATAAACTCTATGCTCCGAGGGGTTCGTGCTATATTCAACTACTTTATGAAATTAGATTATATGGATAAGTTTGAAATAACACTTCCAAAACAAGATACCCCAATTATTGAAACTTACACAGATGCAGAAATTGAAATCCTACTAAAAGAACCTGATAAGAGAAAATGTACTTTTAGTGATTATAGAGATTGGGCTATGTGCAATTTTCTACTTGCAACTGGATGTAGATTCAAAACAATAATAAATGTAAAAATCAGAGATGTTGATTTTGATAATAACCTTATAACTTATCGCTATACCAAAAATAGGAAAAGGCAAATTGTTCCACTATCCTCTACCCTAAAACACGTTTTATATAAGTATTTAAAAGTAAGGGATGGTAAAGATGATGATTACCTATTTTGTGGTATTTATGGTGATATGCTTGACGAAGGTTCAGTATCACAACACCTAAGATTTTATAACAGAAAAAGAGGGGTTATGAAAACTGGAATACATAGATGGCGACATACATTCGCTAAAAAGTGGATTTTAGAAGGGGGCGATGTATTCTCATTACAAACCATGCTTGGTCATTCATCTATGGAAATGGTAAGAAGATATGTAAATATGTTTTCAACCGATTTAAGTAAAACTTTTAGTATATATAATCCATTGGATAACATGGATGTATATAAAGAAAAAATAACAATGAGGGGGCGTAAATAAAATGTCAGGAATCACATATACCAAATTCCCTAATTATGTTTGGGAATCAAAAGAATTAACAGTACAAGAAAAGTCTACACTATTTACATTGTTTCTAAGATTACACAATGGGAAAATGACTTGTTTTCCAAAACTTGAAACCATAGGGGCTTGTATCCAAAGAAGTCCTAGAAGTGTAAGTAGATATTTAAAATCTCTTGCAGAAAAGGGATTTATAAAAATCCAAAATAGAGGTCATAAAAGTAATTTATACACTATTCTTTGTGGCATAATATGGGATGATAATACTGATAGTATGGTTGAACTTAATGAATCCAACTGTGCAGAAAATAAAGATCCTGAAATTGAACAAAGTGCCATTAAAACTATGGAGAAGGTAAACTCTGTAGTTGAAAGAAACACTTCACCTGCTACCACTAATAAATCATACCCAAAATATAAGAAGAAAAATACAAGCGACTGGAATCCTACAACTAAACCAAAAGATGAATATGCTTATGATATGAGCAAGATTAAACAACAACTAAGAGATAATGCTAGACAAGCATACGAAGAAATTAAAGATAATGGAAAAAGGACTCTAACAACTGGTAATTGTTAAAGCCCTACAAATAAATATCTTCCCAAATATTTATATCTTACATATTATTGTATCAGATTTTTTTAAAATTACAAGTATGTAAGGTTTATTCCTTATACACTTTTTTAGAAATTACCTAATTAAGTGTTTTTGTTATGTCCAAAATTATTATATGGTAATTTACTACATATTACCCCTTCTAACTAATGATTAAAAGGACTATTTCTTTACCTAAATGCTGTATAGATAACTTATACTACTGAGTATAACAGGACAACACTGCCAATTCATCAAGACAAGGTGTTCAACTTACAATATGACATGGGTATTTGCCTAATATAATAAGTTAATATGGTTTATTTAATAAATATATATAACTAACCCCTAATAAATTGGTTTTAAGGTAATTACGATAGATGCAACGTTTGTAGTATCTAATTCTGTTGCTGTTAGTGTAAAAGTACCAACGTCAGTTAAACTTCTTAACTTAATATAATCATATGTTATTTCTTTAAATTCAATATTACTTTGTGCTACATTTCCAAAATCAATACCGAATATCCATTTCACTCCTGTTTGTTCAATTCCACCGACGATTTTATGAGGTGTATATGTTACGATGCTACCCTTTTTCAAATTAGCAACTCCTGCTGTAGAATTACTTGTAAAATTAAGTACCATTGATGTTGATGGTGGTTCAGGTTCAACTGGTGGTTCTGTAGGTGGTGTAACTACAACTTCATTTATAGTAGTTGCAATAGTTTGAGTGTATGTCTTAAAATCCTTACCGACAAATGAAACTGTAATATTTGCCGTTCCAACTCCTACACCTGAAACTAGTCCATTTGCATCAACTGTAGCAACTGCTGTATTATTTGAAGCATATGTTATAGTAGGACTTGTTAATACTGTTCCATTTTCAGTAACACCTGCTGTAATTTGTTGAGTTACTCCATTATCTATGCTTATTGATGTTGGTGCTACATTTAAGGAATATGTATATACAACTGATATAGATTCATAAAGCCATCTATCTGCTACCTCTGTTTGCCAATCGTCATTAGTATTCGATGTACTTGCCTTGCAATGAAGAATGATTAATCCTTCCTTGGTTTCGTCAATTCCTTCAACCTTCCATGCTCTCCTAAACTTTAAAATCTTTTGGTCTATTTTAACTTTCTTAGTAGTTTCATTACTTTTAAGTATTATAAGCATCTCATTAGCAACTGTATTAAAATAACTAGTAGTATCTAATCCAATAGTTTTGGCTTCAAACAAACATGACTCTTGCCTTACATCTAAGGTAGATACTTTAGTTATTGCATCTGTTGTACTAAAATTAAATTTAATATGGTCTATACACCTTCTAATAGTATATAGGTTGTAAATACCATGAGATAAATCTTCCTTGTTCAATATGAAGTAATTTATATTATTATAGGTAAATATATCACCTTGCTTTAATGGGTAATCAGTAATAAAATGCTTATCATCCTTATTATTTGTATTATCTTTTATCTCCTTGAATACGCCCCTAAATTGGGTTGTATTAATAGTACATAGTCGACCGCTGCGTTTTATCATGGTATCATATAAATTTTTAATAGTCATATTACCACTTCCTTACGATAAAAGGTTTTATAATAGATGATTGCTCTTTTACTTCCATATCAAGTATTCTATCCTTAATCTTATCTATTCTTTGTTCAAGATACTTACTAGCAGAATCAATACTAAATCCTGTTGTATCATCAGCAACCCTTCTCATAAGATCTATATCGTTTGAAACGGCTTCAAGAATTGATACTATAGATAATAATAGTTGCTTTTCCATTGTAGTTTTATTGTATATAGCCGTTGCATTTAGTCCATTTTCTTCAAGATACATAGTATATACTGCATCTGTAAAATAATCTTTGTTTGATAATTCTATTTTTAATCTTTCTAATACGTTCATTGTTGTTCCTCCTTTATTAAATAGCGATTCGTTATTGAGTTTTGGGACATAAAAAAGGACTCGTAATTTAAATACGAATCCTTAAAGTTTATAGTTGTTATTAAACTTTCTATATCTTATAAGTAATTATAAATCATTACTTAATCCTTGTGCTTTTGTTTCTACTGTTTCCTCAAGACCTTTTAAGATATCTGGTTTGATTACTTTTAACTTATCAAGAGTAGATGTAAATTCCATCTTTTTATTTGATATATCTTGGTTATAAGTCAGTAATGAACCTGTTGGGCTTATAGACTGTTCATATATTCTACCATAAGAAGAATATAACTCTGTTAATAATTTATATGCTTCTTGATTAGCAGATGATGGTTTATTTAAATCTGTCATTAGGTTATCTATATTTTTCTTAGATGTTTTAATCTTATCATACATACCTCTTTCAGTAAATTTCTCTTGTAAATTCTTTATTGATCTATTAAAATCAGCGTTATATGCTGTACTACTTATTGCAGAACTCCATGAAGATGATATTGTATTACAAATGACTTCTACAATTTGGAGTTCCGATGCAATTTCTATTGTTGCAGTATGAAATTTATCTTCATATTGTTTTTCTGCATGAACCCTAGTATAACTAGTATAAGATGTTATACCTATAACCATTAATACAAAACATGCAACTGATACCATTATCATTTTCTTATTTAACTTCTTCTTTTTTAATGTTAAATTTTCATCTCTGACTATTGGATTAAAACTTCCTTCTAGTAAACTTTCACCACAATTACCACAGAACTTACTACCTTCAAGATTTTCTATACCACACTTTTCACAATTCATTTAAACATCCCCCTATATCCTTTTTAACAATTCTTGTTTTTTTTCATTAAATTCTTCTTCAGTAATTATGCCTTGGTCTTTAAGTTCTGCTAATTTCTTTATTTCATCATAAACATTATTACTTGAATTAGTATTATTACTTTCAATTCTATGTTTATTAAAATTGATTTCTTTCTCTGGTATCAGTTTCAGTAGAATTTTATAAGCATTATTATCTAAAAATATGTAACTTAGTTTATCTTCATTATTATAAAATTCTAATATAGTTTCTCTATTATCAACTATATTTGTTTCAGATGTTATTGGCGTACCTTCTATTTTCTTTCTACTTCCAACTACTGCACCAACTCCACCTGCAAGAACTGCTCCTGCTACAGCACCACCTATTGAAGAACCTCCACCTTTGATTTCTCCACCCGATATATTGGTTTCAGTATACATGTCACCTTGTATTTGGAATGTAGTTATTTGATCAATAGGAATTTCTACTTTAGGTACATCATAGTTAATATATTTTTCAAAAACAAAATGTAACTTATCACATTCTTTCCACATGATATACCTACATTTTTCTTTCAATTCGTTAACATCAGATTGCTTAACTATTACAGTATTTATCTTCTTGTTTTTAGGAATTTTATGAAAACTATAATATTTTTCTATTTCATCTTGTATTTTTTTAATTTTAGTTGCTTTTTCTTTTTCGAAAACATCTCTTTCTTTTCTTAAATATTCATTATGTTTTGGATGCAAATATTTTCTATCCCATAAGTATCCTATTATTGGTGGTAAAATAAGCATTCCAATTACAAACTTCTTCCACCCTATATAATAGTCTATAGAAAAAACAAAACTGGATTTAAATAATAAATCCTGAAAAATTATTATAAATATAGGAATTAAAAATCCTAATAATATCCCTCTATTTTTTGGTGGTCTAAGTATCTTCATTTGACTGGTTATTTCACCTTTTCTGATTTCATCAATTTCTTTCATTTCTTTCATTTAAACACCCCCATTGCCATGACTATACACTTGCCCTATATTACAAAAATCACTAAATCATATTGAACTTTTCTTCCGTTTCTTCTGGCATAACCCCTTTATTCTCTATAACAAAGCAATCATGGCTTTTGATTTCTTCTATAGCCTTTTCTACTGTTCTATAAGTCCCTTGCTTATGATATTTAAACTTTTCTTTATTTCTTATATCTCTTTTATTTTTGTGTAATAAAACTACTACCATCAATCCATTATTATTTTGTTCTTTAATTCTCCAATCATCAAATACACTCTCTAGTAATATTTCATCAAATATCCACTCGATTCTATATTGCATTTTTGCTACATCTTTATTTATTTCATCTTTACTTGTTTTTATTAGTTTTTCATTAAACATTTAAACACCCCCCTATTACCATGATTATACATTTTTTCAAAATGTTATTCAAACATAATTAAGGAGATTAAAATTATTTAAAGCACCTAAAATTTTTTATGGGGGAGAAAGGTATACTAACCCCTTTTCTCAGAATAAAAAAGGGAGTTTAGGATTCTATGATGTAATGAATTGTTACTTCATCAATTAATACATAAAAAAGGACGTAGTTTTAACCTACACCCTTATAATATTATGTAACCTTTCGCTAAACAAAACCTTAGCGAATAGTTTTATTCATTTTTAAGGCATTTTCATGTTATTTAGGTACTTTTATATGTATTGATATATAATAAGACCTTATTTTTGATGAGTCCATGACTCACGAACACTATCTATAACCTCATTTTATCTAACACAAGATAATACATATTATCTAGTATAAATGCTACAACCATTGGTATTCGTACATTCTAGTCAACTTGTATTAACGATATTATTATATACATTGGAATTATACATACAATACGTCAATATACATAGTTTATACACCGTTTATATACTGTAGTTTTAAAATCTCCAACTGATAGTATGAATTGACCTGTCACGTTGAATTGACGTGTCCTGCCCACTATTGGGAATTTAATATCATAGATACTTCCTATAGTTATAATATTTATTTTAAATAAAAATTTTTCAAGGTCGATTTTTCGGCTATGAGAATTCAAATTTGATTTTTCAGAATAGATATTTAGGTAACATGGCGTGGTTTTGTGAATAATTATTTCTCATATCATTTCCCAACTATTAACCACTATATTATCATTACATTACCACTACCACATCACCTATATAACCACACACCATAAACCCATATAAATAACACCTAATACGAACATTATTCGTATCAGGTCATCATACTAAATTATACACTTTAACCCACTTAAACTACTTCCTCTACACCATCATTTTCCTCTTTAACTTCAACTTTAGCATCCTTCTTTTTGTTCTCTAACTCTAATCTCTCTAGTTCTTGACTTGTATCGGAAATAATTGTTGATTTTTCAATAATACTAGTCAGAGATATTGCTCCCATTTCCCATTGCTTCTTTAAGTTATCAAGTAATTCACTATTATTGATTGGCTTACTATAAACAAATTCAATATCACAATAATCATCACTATTAAACTTTACACCTTGCATCTCTAATAGTTTCCTTATTACTTCATATCTTTGCAGCATACCCTCACGCACAAACTGTTCATTAAGCATCGCTTTAACACTACTTAAACTATACAATATTCCAAGTGACGTTTCGCTCACATTTGATATATTACTAGAACCAACAATACTTGGAATACCTGCAATAGTATTTAGTTTTTTATGTAATGTATCAAGTAATAGTTTAATACTGTTATAGTCCATCTCTGAATTTGCGAATGAGAATGTACTTCCCATTTCAAGATTAATACAACTTCCTACCATTCCTGCATCTAGTGTTGAATTAAGTTCTTGCCCTGTCAAAACTGGGATTGAATTTATACTTAGTTTGTAAATCGCATCTGTAAGTTTGGAGATTATTTCTTCAACAAGATCAAGTATAGGTACTATATCATCTAATTCACTTCTTCCATAAGTTTCATTGAGTTGTGCATTACTATAATGAATCGGTAGACCTGTAATATTCTTTGCACTATTAACTAATCTTAATTGACCATCTTCATCATTATAACTTTCTACCTTGTTCATAGTATATACATTATAGTGACTTATGTCCTCATCCTTCCAATGCTCCACAAATTCTGTGTAGATGCCTTGTCTATCTATTACTGGGTAACTGTCCTGACTAGGTATTATCTTACTTACAATCTTACCGTCTTTAAAGTAAACATATTCAAAGGCATCCCCATATTTAAGAACATCTGATAGTATATTAAAGTCCACTCTATGATAATTGGAATCCCTATACACCTTATTTAATTCCCTAACCATATTCTCACTTCCGATAATTGATGGCTTATTACCTAATAGGTATGTAGTGTGAAAGTTTAGTATTGTCTTTGCTTCCTGTAACACTACCTTACAACTCTTAAATGTTTCACCCTTCCATTGCTCATCAGGTTTTGATAATATCTTATGCTTACCTTCGATGTATGCCTTATTACTTAAAACTTTAGCAACTCTATTAGTATGTATTGCTTTCTTTACTTCTTCCTCAAACCAATAACCATTATCTTGTTTATTATTATCATTCTTCTTTCTATTAAAAAACATCTATGTACCTCCTTCAAAATAAAAAGGCATCTATATATAATAGACACCTAATTGTAATTTGTTTGTTAAATTATTTAATTATGGACTAAATCAGTAACATTTCATAAATCTATTGCATACACTACAAGTAGTTGCTACGTAGGTAGGGCTATGTAGTACTATGAAGTGGTGCATTGACATATCTATTGCCATTTTCCAATTAGTTGTCTTTTGTCACCAATTGCCACCAATGGATACATTGTATCCGTATATTTCACTTTAACTTCTCTTTAATTTCTTCAACATCTTGTTTAACATCTTCAACAATATTAAACTTCTCTGTTAGCCTAGATATAAGTTCCTGCAATCTGTTTTCTCTTTCACCACTTGTTTTAAGTACATATACAGTAAGACATACTGCACATATAGTCCATATACCTTGTCCTTCTATTGCTGTTATTAAAACATTTTCCATTACCTTTCCTCCTTAAATTTAAACATAAAAATAAGGATATACACTAAGTAATCCTCTAAGTTTTAAACATATATACTCTTCTTTCTAAAATCAATAAGCCAGTGTATTTAGAATTGACTTACATTAAATCTATAAATCTTTTTTTAATGATTTTAAGTCTAACCTTTTCTTCCTTAAAAATAAACTTTGCACCATAATTCATCAAGTCTACATCTATCAAATCTTTAAAAGGTATGGGTGTAAGACTATAAGTTGACTCTACTTTATTTATTGAATCGAAATCTACTAATTCTTGTCTTAAATCTATAAAAACATAAGTTTCGAAAATACCTTTTTCCACTTCTTTATCTTTTAAATATATATCAGGATATCCAATGCCTTTGTCTATGGACTTTTCTTTATTCTTACACCTTATAAAAACTTCAAGTTCAATTTTATGTTTATAAAGTTCTTCATATATAATCTCTATTGATTCAATTAAATCCTTCTTAGCATTAATTGAACTTTGCATCTTTTTCATTTCCCTAACTATAGATAGTTCATCTCTATTTCTAAAACCACAGCGTTTATCTGGAATTTTAATATATCTTAATCTGTTTTTCATATTGTACCTCTCTTTATAAATAATTATAGAATAATTATCTATAAAATTTTTCAACAAGTCTACAACCTTATTATCCCTTAATAAACTTAATATTCCTAGATAACTAATTACATCTTATAATGTGATTTATGAAGCATTGAAACGATACTTAATGAAGTCGCCATTACCATATCATCGTGTCCACGACCACTGGCACACATTCTTCCATTATCTCTGATTTCAAATTGCTTCATTTCTTGGAGTAACCTTCTACTATTAATTTTCAATTGACCTTTCTCAAATAACTCAACCATATCATTTATAATCAAACTCTTTGTTTTCGAATTAGTATCAAAACCGTATTCAAACTTCGGTCTATTTAACTTGTCATACGAGCGATATTTCGTCATATTATAGTATTTATGCTCCATACGTAACCTCATAATCACACTATGTCCTGCACTCTGCTTTTCTATAGTTAATAAAGCATTATTGTAGTATCGTCCAAGACTATTTACTATATCTGCAAATAGATAGGGTTTGACATTGTTGTCATAGTATTCTGCTACCAATTCCCCTTGGCTATCTAGTACAATAATTACAGAGTAATCTCCGTTGACACCTTCTGAGCAATCAATCCCAAATGCGAATCTCTCACCTTTAACCACATCTTTATAAATAAATAAGGACTTACCATAACATCTCTTTAAATCAGTTGGTAAATCCTTTAATTTATCTTTACTTATATGTTTAGTTTTATTTATTAATAGTGCCTTTTCTGCATCAGTAACCCTTTTAGCATCAAATACCGAATTACCACTTGAAATGAAAGCATCTATATCGGTAAGGGGATATTCCTGATTAAATTGCTCTATACCTGCATTACTTATCTTCAACCTTCTCCAACAAAGAATATCAAGTGTCATGCCTTCAATTTTTAACAGTTCTTTTTCTTCATCTGTTAAATCATCTTCACTAAAATCATGATTATTAATATTCTTAAATAACTTTTTACACTTCTTGAATTCATCTTTGAACATACTTGCAGTATCTATGTAATTGAAGAAGAAACTCTTATAAGCATTTTCTTTTTTCTTTGATTTAAAATATAGGTCATGAAAGAAGTTCAAAGAATTTGCAGTTGACTCAATACAAAGTACCCCATCAGGTCTAAGGGCTTGTTCCAATGATAGTAATTGCTTCTCTGCAACCTCACTATTTACAAAGGCATATTCGGATATGTGAATAAATTTTAAGGTTGATCCTCTTCCAACATCCTTATTACCCATGGTTTGACAAGTAATAACACTTCCGTTACTAAAAGCAAGTTCTGCTCTATTATTTCTAAGCAATTGTGGTTTTAACACTTCAGGAATAGTATTGTATAGTTGCTTTAATTTATTGAATATTGCCCTTGTAGATTCTTCTCTATGACTAAGCATTAAACAATGTGAATTAGGTTCTGTGATAGCATAATATAGAGATTGTGCAGCCAATGAGGTACTCATGCCCCCCTGCCTTGCTTTAAGTATTATGTTGTAGTTACTCATATTATTTAAAAATTCCCTCTGCATAGGGTTCAATATAAAGGGAATTTCTTTCCCAACCTTATTACTCACCTTCATAAAGTTTTGTATGAAGAGGATTGGATTATTCCATACCTTTAAAAACCTTTCATCCCTGTTCATGCTTACACCTCATTTACATTAAGGTTTTTAAGTATTTTATCTATTTCTGATACTTCTTCACTTCCAAAGAATCCTGACTTATCAACAAAATCCATAATCCATTTTGCTGAAGCAACATCACCTTCTAGTGCTTTTTCTTTCATAGCATTATATATATTGATAATGTCTATATTCTTCTTACATTTCAAATACTCTTTAATTGCTTGTTGAACCTCATCTTCCAATAACCATGTATTTATTGCCGTTTCATATTCCACAACTGTTAAATGTTTAATTTCTTTATCATAAGATTCTTTAGTTCTATTACTATCTATGTACCATCTTACAAATGGTCTTTTCTTGTTGGCATTTTTGCTCAGACAATCTTCCCATGTTTTAGCCATTTATATGACCTCCTTTAAATTAAATTTGAACATGAAAAAGGGACTTCCATATTAGAAATCCCTTTAACAATTAATGTTTTTACTTGTAATAATTACATCATATTTACCTATCTTAAACATGAATAAAATATTTTTTCCAGTTGTTGGTCGTGAACCGTTTTTCGCCCTTTTACTCGCTCCCCCATTACTTCCTCCCCTCGTTTATATGTCAGTTTTAAGAATATAGGATTATCAATACTTACAAGTACCTAAACTCTATAACCTATACTAATATACTATCTCCCATTTTTCCTACTATACGGTGTATATACTACCTGTCATACTATATAATATTAGGTGGCTTTCTAAACTATATTTACTCTTATACTTACTCATATACTACGAAAGTGTATTAATGTTTTATAGTATATACTCCAAGGACTAGGTGTTTCACCAACCCTTAAACCTGTTGTCGTGATTTACGACACCTGTATGTACTATTATTCCACTCAATCCTAAATTGGGATTAACCTTATTCTCCCCATATGGGGATTTAAAGTCAGTCAATTTGAGTGACCGAGATTTTCCGTTGAGTGTTTTTGCTATCCCACAAAGTGATAACGGATTTTTCCGTAACCAAATTTATAATTTATTTTTGAAAAAGTTGTATTAAATTTTGACCACTCAAAAACCCTTTAATTATCAAATATATATGAGGTTGGTTCTTGCCTCCAAAATCACTTTATGACCAAAGGGAATAAAGGGGTTGGAAAGAACAATACATCTTATAACTATTAAGCATTTAAATATCCATTATTATATATGTCTACCGACGGTTACTAGCCACATGAAACACAAGGTTTCATTGTGTCGGCTCAACTTTTAATTTAATCTGCAAAAGTCCTTGTTCCTTCCAGTCCAAGTCCTTTCTTGTTTAAATTAAAACTTTTCGCTAGGTAATTAATTTATTTTGATTTTTCTTTTATTATATTTACCAATTGACTACGTCGTTTTTACTATTTATTGAATAATTTATTGTTAGTCTGCGACGCTTTAATTGATTTCCTAATGAGGGGTTAGTGGTGGATTGAAACTGTGTGTTGTAATAATCGATAGGGGGCAAGTTATGCAAAACCCTGACTAACCCACTGATACCAATGGATTACAGAGTTTTTCAATAGGGGTATTCCTGACTAGATTTAAGAAAAAAGAGGGGTATTCCTGACTAACTATTTAAAAAGTGCTAGTAATACATTTACTTCTTCTATGTTATCACCTTTGTAATATAGTCTAGGATTTACTATAACCATACTCCCTAAATAACCTTCGTGTCCTTCAACTGACTTAAATATATATCCTGCTGAGGTTTTAATTGAATAGAAATCTTTTTTAAATCTTGTTACATTAGTTTTATCATATCCTAGTAAATCCATAACATCTCCTACTGTTATTGGATCTATTTCATCTTTATCTAATTCATTTGGATTTTTGCATAGAATGTTAAACTTACTATTCACATAAGGTAATAATTTATAAATTATATTCAGATTCTTTTTCTTTCTATTATCTGTGCTTTCATAAAGTTCCCTAGTTGTATTTATATATAATCTTGTAAAATCATCGTCAAAGCCCTCAACTGCACCTGTAAATTTCTTATATTCACTTTCACTACCTCTATAAAAGTATGCAAAATTAATCATAATCCCTTCATTTGTTTCGGTTATTAAATCTCTTTCAACTAACTTTTTATAATACTTGTTAAAAACCTTATTATCTGCAATTTGTAATAACTTTCTCATTTGCTTTTTATCAATTATAGTTTTATTGTTGTCCAGTTTTAGGATTCCATCATATTTAACATATGTACCTAAATATATGTACCTTACAAGTTCTACATCTGTTAGTATTTCACTTAGCAAATCCATATTCTTGTATATGAAAAATACAAAATTCCCTAGATACTCATTGTTAAAGTCCTTGAATTTCTCATTTACTACTTTCTTCTTAGCAAATTTATCTCTTTTCTTTTTCTTTTCAAGTGTATCAGGAATTATACCAGTCCTTATTTTTTGGTTAGTTCTTTCATTAACTAACATATATGTATCTGTCTTTCTATTCTCTATGCTTTCTGCATTTATCATTATCATATTTTAATTTCTCCTTTTACTTTTAAATATTTTTGTTTTTAGACATAACAAAAAGGCGTTACAACTTGTAACACCTATCTCCAAACTTACTTATTAAATTATTTGTACCCTACAATATTAAAGTAAGGTACAAACTAATGTACCCTACAACATTAATCTAACTTTAATACATCAAATTGTAATTTACATACTAACTTAAACCAAAATAGAAAGTCCTTTTCTCTCCAACATTCTATATATTGCATTAAATAATCCCAATCTCCATATATAACTCTTTCATGTATCTGCACCATATACTCTTGTTTATTAATTACCTTTCCTGTTTCATCTCTGTGACTTTCACCCTTGTATATATAGTTTCTTCCACTTCTTCTTTTTAGTATTTTAATATACATCCTTTATTCTCCTATCTCAAACTTACTTATTTTTATTTAGTTCTTATTTGTATGTATAAGATATACTGTTTCTAAAAGTCACTGCTAAACTTATAATCTTCTTAGCATTTGTTTTATCTACAATATCCTTGCTACTCTTTATATTGTTTATGTCCATGTATCTTGTATTGTATTGTTTATATGGTTTAAATTCATTTTTAGGCAATAAAAAAGGCACATTAAATAACTTACTTAAACCTTCAAGGTCTATATTAGTATTCAGCGTACCAAAATCTAAATTAATTTTACCTTTTAATTTGTATTTATCTATTATTCTTTTAAATATATCTTCTCCATACTTGTCCATATAATAGACTATAAATTCTCCTAGATGTTCTTGCTCTAGTTGTTTTAAATAATTCTCCTGAGTGCTTTTAAACCTTGCATATTTAGTTGTGAAAGGTAGAAAGAAACTATCAATACAACTTAAAACAAGTTTTTGTTCATCTGTCCACTTCTCAACATCAACATTATATAAAGATAATATTTGCATTAGTGTATTACCACTGAACTTATCTGTATAGTTTCTAGCACTTACATTATTGATTACATTTAAGTTTGCTGTATTACTTCTTATGTCATTTGTAGATATTTGTGTTACGTGATTTCCAAAGCATTTCATATTATTAGCAAAATCAATATCAACACCTATAAGGTTAGTATTTTCGCTACCATTTTTTAAAAATTCTTCTTTGAAGTTTATCGCTTTGAAATCATAAAATCCCTCAATTTTACAACCAAATAATTGGTCTAACACTATGCAACTGAATAAACTATCTAAATCATCGCTTAAAATTAGATTACACCCTCCCATTTGTTCTGCTGATGCCCATGATGGCATTAAATCCTTTACTTCTTTTAACAATTAAGTGTAACTTTTTTTAAACATTTATAAAGCAACTAATAATTTTTAAACATATCTTTGTTACTTATCATCTGCCTTTCTTATTATTAATTTAGTTGCTATTTGTAATTAATTTATTAATAAATTTGAATATAAAAAAACAGGTAGTATATTTACACCTGTTTTAAGTTTCATGTATTAAATTGTAGACCTTATAGGGCAATTTAAGAGTAGTTTTTCATTCTATAGGGTTTAACCTTTCATTCATAAAAGTGTCTTAAATGCCCTCTAGCGACCTTGTAGGGGTATTGCGGAGTTAAATTCTGTCTAGTTTATCAAGTATGCTAGATAGTTTGTTTTCAACTCTTTCTGCTGTATTATCAAACCTATTTATTGATTCCTTAGTTTCCTTTATTGTTTGTTCTGTTCTTTCAATTACTTCCTTGATTTCCTTACTCATTTTTGCATTTCTCCTTTATTTAATATAAATTTATCAATTATGATAATGTTGATTATGATTAACTACTTCTTAGTGGTTTTCTTTGTAGTTGTTTTTTTCTTAGTCATTTCTTCTTTAACTGCTTCAATATTTTCTTCTACATCTTCTTGCTTTGAATTCTTCTTTCTATGTGCTGCGTATATTGCATCTACAAGTTTATGATATTGTTCTTCTGATAAAGATACCTTTCTATTTTCTATCATTGAGATGTAATTTTTACTTACTCCCATTTCATCTCCTACGTTTTGTAGCGTTACCCCATGTACCAATCTAAGCATTTTTAATTTTTCTGGACTTAACATTATTTATTCCTCCTATATACTTAACTTTGTAACTTTTAAAAAAGGATGGGATATACATTCCCACCCTTAATTGTTATAGTTATGGTGTTACTACAGTACCCTTCTTTAGTACAATTACTCCACCATCATTAATTAACGCCGTACTGTAAACAAAATCACCTACGATGTTAGTTCTCTTGTAACTTGCTTGCCTTTCTAGTTCTATATTAATGTCCCTTTTTGGTATATATGCTAATGCCCCATTTTTAACTATTAGGGTAATTGCTGTACTATTTACTGAATCGTAGGTCTTGTGGTCTGCCACGTACACTCCTATCCCTCTAAAGCATCCTATGCAGCCCTTCTTTTGAACACCGTTTCCATCTGTATTAAATGTCTTAGAGCCATCAATAAATTCAGGCATTTTTAGGAATGAAGGAATTAATAGTGAATTAATTACTATGTTTATATCCTCTATATCTGCTTCATCTCCGAATAATAGTAGACCCTTGTTTAGTTCATCTGCTGTAATAGAATTTCCTAATGCTGTATCAACTTTTAGGGGGCTTTGGAGACAGCAGTCAACAAGATCAGCATCAAGTTTTCTTGCAAATTTAAGTGATTGCTGAGTAATTGCCTCCTCTACTGCATTTCCAAGTGCAGTCATATCATCAATATCATACACATGAACTCCCTTAGCAACCATTTTAATTTTTGCTTGACTTGATGTTTGTTCAAGTTCTTCACTTGTAATAGGTGTACCCTTTACAAAATCTTCAACGTCAGAAATTAGTTTGTAGCGAGGGAATGTCACCACTTCACCTATATTAGTGTTAGATAAGTAACCTAACTGTGTTGCAAGTTGTGCCACCTTTGTTCTACCTATCATTTTTTCTCTTACTAAATCCGCATATACCTCTGGTATTATAAGTTTTCCTGCTTGTGCCATATGTAAATCTCTCCTTTAATATTTATTATTTATTTTTATATATAAAAAAGCACTCCACAATTTTGTGAAATGCTTGATTACCTTTGTGATAATTTCTTATAAAGTTCTTCATTATCCTTAAATAAGTTCATTCTATCAATTGGACTCATTTTTGAGAATTGTTCCTTAGTTAGAACATCTACTGAAGAAGTCCTTCCATCAGGCTTAAAAGAGTCATTTAATTTATTTGCATTTAGTAATTCTGCTAATGTATTGATAGAAGTTTCTACATTGTCCCCTACTTTGATAATATCTGCCAGTTGACTAGGTAAACCCTTACTATTTAGTAGATTAACTAAATTTAAATGTTGCTCCTTTGCTTGAATTTCAAGTTCCTTTGCTTCAAGTTCTGCCAGTTTTTGTTCTGCCTTAATTTCTGCTTCTGATTTTTCTACTACTGGTTCTTCAACTGGTTTTAAAGATTCTATATATTGCTCTTTTAGTTTTATTTCTTCCTTTAGTTTTAGTACATCCTTATTGTACTTAGTTCTTATTTTATCACCTTCTGATTGAAGCATTTTGTCCACTTCTTCCTTTGTAAATGTTGTTATAGTATCTGTTGTAGTATCTACCCCAGTATCTACAGTTGTTTGAGTTTCTTGTACTTGATTGTTTTCCATATTGTTATTACCTCCTTAGTTGCCTGTACTGTCCCTAAATTAGTTACATATACAAACCCCTATTATTTATTTAAAGCCCTTAGAATGGCTTCTATGCGTTAATTTAATGGTTTTATGTATATATAAATTTGTATATAAAAAGTTTTCAAAAAAATAAGAAGATGTGCTTAAATAAACACATCCACTATGCACACTAGATAAAAATAAGTAAGTTTAAAGTATAATGGGGAGAAATCCATTTATACTTATATAAATCTTTATCATGTAGAAACTTTTATAAATATAAATTGTACTGTATTCAATATAACCGATTTCCCTGTGATGGCTACAATGTAGATGTATCAAGGGTTGTAGAAGATTTTCTATTTTATAATCACTCAAATTATTATTTCTATCCATTCTTTATAAATGGGGGTAAAACCTTGTAACCCTAGAGAAACAAGGGTTGTAGAGTTTAAGAATTTTTCGGATTTACTGTTTTCTATTGATTTCTTATTCTCTATCCCTTCTTTATATTTAGGGGTTCCACTCTTGTAATGTAGATGTATCAAGCATTAGAGGGGTGTTTCTATTTTCCTAGTTTTCATATTTATCTTTATTTTTGTGCCATGATTTTAAATTTTGTTTATTTTTAATTTCCTTTTTACATTCATCACAATATTTAGTCCTATTATTTTTCTGTCTCACTAACTGTCCACATTCTTTACATTTTATAACCTTGCATCCTACATATTTTTCATATAATAATACAAACTCTCTTATATCATCTAATTCAATAATCCCTTCCCCTTCTTCATCAATAAATAATACCTTATAATTACAAGCCGTTGACATATAAATAAATCCTTCATCTATAAGTCTTTTCATAATCTTAATTCTATCTTCTTGTTTTCCACTAACCTTTGCCAACTTAAATATATCTGATAATTTATCAAATACTAGATAATATTCCGACTCCTTATCTTGATGTTTGAAGTTATATACATAATTATTAAACTTACTTATAATTAGCATTATAAATGCCACTCTCTCATGTCTTATATTATTAAGTGTTTTAATTTTATCTAGTTCTTTTTGTGTTATATTTATTCCTTCAATATTAACAAAACCGTATTTCTTTGCCCCTTCAACTGCATTATTTATAATATTCCTACATTGAATTTCATCAAACTTATCCGAATCTTCCTTACAAAATTCAATTAGTTTTTCTCTTGTTTTTGGTCTGTTTAATCCTTCATTATATATATAATGTTTTGCTAGTATTCTTAACTCATAACTCATACTTCTCTTAAGTAGAAACTTCTTTTTTTCCAACATATACTGTGCATGTTTTTCTTCATTTAAAACCTTAATCAATGTTAACCACCTCAATTTTCGAATACTTCTTATTATAAAGTTTTCTCTTTCTTTTCACTTCTTTTCCACTCAACATATAATAACCTTATATAACCCCACTTTTTTTATTCAATCTATCCCAAATCCTCTTTATTTTATCAGTTGTCTTATTTCTTTTAACTTCTAACTTTTCACTAATATAAGTTACATTTATAGAAGGTAAATCCTCTTTAGTTATATTAATATAATTGTACTTGTCTTCACTTTTTATAACTGCTCCTATATCGGTTATAAATTTTACCTGACTCTTAGTTAATTTATCTATATCTAATATACTATAATTTTTTATATTGTCCTTATCACAATATCTTGCTATTAATAGTTGTAACACATCTAAACTATCATCAAGTTTTATATACCTATCTTCTCCACCTGTTTGTGTTCTTTTATAAGTATTCGATAATAATTCTCTCATTTTATAATTTTTTATAGAATTAAAAACATATGTATTTATATACTTAACTATTATCTTATAATCATCTTCCCCATATATGTTTCTTAATTTAGAAACCATATCTAGGTCTATATTATCAACGGCTTTTATAAAATGCTTTTTGTATATGTTTATATAGTCCTTATAATCCATTTCACATCTATATTTATTTCTTCTCTCTTTTATTTCATTGGCAATTCTCATATGATTTTCTACTAATTCAACTATATAATCAATATTTTCTCTTACCATTTCTTCTTTTTTAACCTTTAATATTTTTAACCTTCTATTATACTCATCTTTATAAACATCTTTATCTTGTTTGTATCTTAATTTTTTACTGCCTAAACCTTTTCTTATTTTATAATAATCCTCTCCCAGTTCAATATAAGTAAATTCTTCATCATCATAAAGTTTATAATCTTCAATGTTACTTATTTTTATATTTGCTTCTTCAAATTTCTCTTTTCCAATTTCATAATTTACTTCCTTGTATCCCCATCTAGTATAAGGATCTTTATCTGAATCATAACTATAATACCTATATTTATGTAAAAACTTTTTTAAATATAGCCTATTGTTTTGTACTTCTTTTCTATTAACTCTTATGCAATTAAAATACATGTTTTTAGCAGTTAAAATTAATTTAGTAAATCCTTGCTCCATACAACAATTAAAAATAAAATTATTTATATAGATACTTTTTAATCTATTCTCTAGGTATCTATATGTTAATATTTTATCTTCAACATCATAACAATCATTTTTAATAATATATTCGTTTTCTTTTTTAGTAAGTTTTGTTCTAAATACCTCATCATCTTTTCTATCTCTAAATGATTGCCTAGGAACATATACATATTCCTCAATTTTCTCAAATCTTTTAAAACAATTATACAATTTTTCAGTCGGGTCTATTTCATATAATAACTCCCTATCAACTTCAAAATACAATGATAATGGTTTATATATCCCTTTCTCTTCAACTGTATCTATAATCGGTTTTTTAGGTATTATATTTTCAAATATTTCATCTAAAAATTTTATATTATTAGTATTCTTATATTTTTTTATTATTTTAAATAAAAAACTACTATCTTTACAATTATTGTACGTTTCCTTGTTAGGATTTTCTATTGCTCTTTCTACGTTATCTATATATCCGTCTATATCTATTAATTTAAACCATTGTGCATCATCGTCCTTATTTTCTTCTATTTTTTTATAATCGTTTTTTAGTTTCTCTTGTTTTTTAATTAAAAATTTACTTAATTTATCTATAACCTTTCTCCTCCTTCTTTTTTATTTTATACCTAATTATACCATAAAAGTATAACTTTGTAAATTTTATACACTTGACAAATTACATATAATATATTAAAATCACTTGTAATTAAATATAGGTATCAATCGTACAATACATATATAAACAGTGGTTACTTACTACTACTAAATATATTATTAATGGTAGCGGTCAAATAAGAAAATAAGTTATATTGACTCATATGGTTAATTATGATAACATATTCTAGTAGTGCCACTGTGGCGGAACGGCAGACGCATTCGACTCAAAATCGAACGGGAAACCATGTGGGTTCGAGTCCCACCAGTGGTACCAATATTTTTGAATATTGAATTTATAACCTACGTTTTATTATTGATTTATATAATCAGTAATAAATGTAGGTTTTTTGTTCCCTATTTAAAAGGGATAACCTTTTATAGTTATCCCTTTTAATCAATACTTATAATAGTATCTAGTATTATAATGCCTATCATTGTAACATTCGCTACATATTTTGTGAGGATAATCCCAAGCTAATTTGTTTCCACATTTCTTACAACTTCTACTACTTTTGCCTAGGGAATTAATAAGTATCTCATTAATATTATTTGCAGTTTTAAGCTTTTCTTTACTTAACCAATCTAAATCAATGTATAAGTTAAAATTCTTAGAAAAGGAATAATACAAGTCTAAGCATTTATAATAATCCTCTAAATCCTCTAATTCCTTACCTTCGCAATCGGGCCTCTTTAGGTTAAGAACCTTTTTTGTATACATCTGACAATACTCTAGCCATAATTGTAGTACAGTACTTGATTTCTCACTAAAAGGAATAGAAATCATTCTTAGTAGGGTTTTGTTAGGCACATTTATCCTTGCCCTTTTTAATATTTGTATCAAGTTTAAATCTCTTTCTATATCTGTTTTGTGATAAAGACGAGATGTAGGCATATCTTCCCATACCTTTAGTATGTAGGATAAATCCTCTTCTATATCCAACAAAACTTCAGGGAATCCAGTAAATATCTCTTTTATTGGTTTTACTTCAGTATTTAATCCTTTTTCTATCAAGTTCCCATTTTGTGCTGATAGTACATATCCTACATCATAAATTCCCTTTCTCCCAGCACGACCAGATATTTGTTTAATTTCATGGTCTTTTAGTTTTCTTACATCTTCTCCATCAAATTTAGATGTTTCTAAGAAAATTATTCTTTTTATTGGTAAATTCAAACCCATGCCTATTGCATCAGTAGAAACAACCACATCTGTATCTCCATTTAAAAATCTTTGGAATTGACCTTTTCTTGTAGCATATGGAAGTGCACCATATATAACACTTGTTTTAATCCCTCTATTAAGAAGGTCAGATGCAACTGCTAATACCTTTTTCTTAGAAAATACAATTAAGGCATCTCCCTTCTCAATATCTCTTTTTAGGTTAAAATTTTTATCTACAAATACTAACTTTGTATTTCTTACATGTTCAACAACTTCATATTCATCATTACATTCCTTTATAAGCTTAATTAGTATATCTAAACCCTCTGGAGCAGTACAAAGATGTACTTCTTTAGCCAATACTCCTAATATCGCTCGTGTCCAGGCAAACCCTCTTTGGGTATCTCCTATCATTTGACATTCATCAATTACGCAAATATCATATATGCTACTTAGATCTACTTTTTCTACTGTAGAGGAAATGTGATTAGCATTAGAAATAATATTCTCTTCTTCACCTGTAGATAAACTACAAGGTATACCATCACTATTTAGCTTTTCCTGAACTTCTAAAGCAAGTAATCTTAGTGGAGATAGATAAACACCACTTCCTGATGATTTTAATTTTTCAAGGCTTGAATAAGTTTTTCCAGTGTTAGTTTCTCCAACATGGATAGTAAATTTTCTCTTCATTCTTCTAGCTTTAGGATATTCTTCTTTAGGGTTTAATGGAATTAATTTTGATATTTTTTCTTTAGTAGATTGTGTTACGTATAAGTTTTCAATTATGAAGATTATATTATTTGAGGTAAATTCATTTTGGCAATCCTTATATTTCATTAATTCCTTAATTGAAGGAACACCTTTATGTATTTTCTTATATTCCTCATAAATGTATGTTTCAACCATAGCTATTTTATTTATTAATTCTGGAAGCTTACTTTCAATATACGCATTAGGAAATTCTACATTATTATCTTTTCCCCTTTTAGCAAAATTCCCACAAGCCAAATATTCTAGTATGCACTCTTTAGCCATTGATATAAATAAAATCATACTTTTATTTGTAGTAGTCACTTCCCTATCTATTAATTTATCTATTTTCCCTTTTAGCTTATTTATCTTACTTGGTATATTTCTTGTTTTAACCCTAAAGCTAGGATTGTATATTTTTTCAGAAGTATACTTTTCTTTCAATATATTAACAAGTTCTTTTTCTACCTTTTTATTTACTGAAGATACCATATCTACAATGTAATCTGTATTTATACCTAATTCCTTGCAACCAAGTGTATATATATCATAAAATTCTTCTGTACTAATATCTTCTATTAATTCTTCTACATCCCAAAAGTTACTTGAGATATAGGATTCTATTTCCATTGAAAATATTTTAGAAAATTCAATATCTCTATACTCTTCCTCAGTTATATCTATAGGTTTTCTTTTGCTATTTTTCACTTTAATATAAAATTCCTGATAAATTAATTCCTCTTGAAAATCTATGGTTCCCAAGAATTCCTCAATAAAATTTGCTAAGTTACCATTCAACTCATCTGTAACAATCTTCCATAACTTATCTTTAATAGTTATATAACTATAATATTTACGTCTTCTGCGCCTCTCATGTTTAATTTCTCCTGTAGGCTCCCACATAAATTCATCACAGGTTTCGTATTCTTTTGGATTAAAAGAACCTATTTCTATCATTTTAATTTTAGATTTATTATCATCATAGTCGTATTTTTCTTCTTTTACCTTAAATCTCTTTTTATTTTTTATATATAAAACTATTTGTTTGGCGATTTCATTTCTAATTATATTATCTGTAAAACGATTGACTCTGTCCTCCATTTCATCCGATAAAACACACATAAACTTCTCTTGCATCCACTCACCTCATTTTTAAATTCTGTACACTATATATCATTTAACTTAAAGTATAAACTTATTACATATCTTTTTAAATATAATAAAATATCTAGATTACTTATCGTTTCTTATCTTCACAAATACTAGTCTTAGTTATAACTTTCCACGCATTTAAAGCCTGTAGTATTTACACCTACAGGCTCTTATTATTATATTAATATTCTAGAAGTTTTCTCCATGTAAGTTTATCCACTAATACATTACTGCTTGGAATTCCAACTTCTGATTTAAATCTATTTATGGCGTTTTTATTTGCAGGACCTATAACTCCAGTATCGCTACCTTTACTTAAAAACTTTTTCATTATTAATATTCTTTGCATTACTGTAACTACTCCTCTTGATTCTCCACCCTTAAGTTCTGGTAATTTATTAATAAGTTCCTCTCTAGCTATTCCATCTTGATTTAACTTAACTATATTTTGTAATATTTTTATCTCTTCTACCATAGATAGTGAAATAGGATTTTGACTACAAGCACTTAACCTAACTGTGTCCTGCGTCATCTCATCTTTCTCTCCTTTATTTATACTTCCTACAACTATGCCATCTGCTACTATTTTAGCAATTTTGTCTAAATTAGCTTTGTATAATGCAACATCCCTTGGATTGTCTACAAAACATACCTCAACAAGCATAGATATAGACTTTGTATTTCTTATCACATAAAGACCAGATCCATCTTTAATTCCCCTTGATAACTCACTTCTTGTTGAGCTTGTAAAACCAAGAGCATTTAAGTCTTTTAAAATTTTTACTGCTTGAGGTAATTCCTTAGCATTTGCAGTATATATTTCACTACCATACCCCCCACTAGACTGATTAAAATGTATACTTACAAATATATCCAAATGCTCCTCATTTGCCTTACTTACTCTTTTATTCAAGCTATCATTACTACTTATAGCATCATCTACAGTACAATTAACTACATTATGACCTAAATCTTCAAGGTATTTAATAACCTTTTTACCAAGCCTTCTTGTTTCCTCACTTTCTTTAATTATTCCAACAGCCCCAGAATTCGGACCCTCTAAGGTATGCCCCATATCTATTCCTATTCTCATTCTACTCATCCCCTTTCCTATGTTCAGTATCATATTATAAAAAACAAACAAAAAAGTGAGTATATTTACATAATTTAAGACCTATAGAAAATACTATAGGTCTTAATATATTTAAAGTTTTATTTTTTTAAGATCTTACCTGTAATACTATCATCCTCTATTATGATATTATCCTCTAAAATACTATCTAAAATCTTAGGAGCTCTTTTAATTCTTATTTCTTCACCTTTTAGTACTGATCTAAATATTTGTGATTCTTCTATGTTAAATCTACTTGATAAAGTTGAGTTTACAATTACTGACTGATCAGTTACCCCTTCACCTACTATCTTACTTAACAGTAGTTTTGAATCATTTTTAAAACTAAGAATATCTTTTTCATTTGTGCTGTATATTCTACATAATGTAGCCTTTGACTCTTCTAGAGATACATCTCCCTTTAAATGAGAATTGCTAACTCTTGATTTTAAAATAACAACTTTATTTTCTAGTGTAGATCTTTCAACATCTGATTCTATTATATTTATCTCCTCTTCAGCAATAATACTGTCATTAATAACCATAGAGTCCTTTATATAAACCTTCCCTTGGATATCACTGTCATATACTCTACTCTTACCAGATATTTTAATAACATTATCACCATTACCAATATATTCACCTTTTAAATTTGAAATTCCCATTATAATAACTTCACCATCTACAACTGTATTCTCAATCTGGGATACTCCTCTTACTTCAGTATTGCCTCTTAAAATAACATTGTTAACTAGAAGGGCTCTTTCCGAAACTACACTATTGTCAAAAACTTCACAGTTACCATCTACCCTTCCTAGCTTATAAACCACAGAATCATTGTGTATCCAAGATAATCCCTCCTGTGAAAGGTTATTTTCACATTCTATAAATCCTCCTAAATCTCCAGAATTAACCTCAATGCCTGTCTCTGTTATAAAGCTTTGTAGTGCTTTTATCCTATATACAGCTACATGATCATGATCTTTACTTTCCTTAGATAATTCATATTTTCTTCCCATTTCTATACCCCCTTAAAGCATGATATTTCATAAACAAATATCATCTAACTGGTAAAATAATATGCTAATTTCTAAGTTTTTATTTCTAAAATTGTGAACTTATATTTTAAATTATATTTTGTTTAAAACTTTGTAACCCTTAATAGATATTTACATAATTTATATTAGGCTAAAGAAGGATGTGATAATAGTGTCAAAAGACATCTCACTTTTAAACTCATATGTAAAAAGTCTTGCAGAAAAATTTTTATCTAAATGCAAAGAAGAAGGACTAGATGTAATAATTATTCAAACTTTAAGAAGTATTGATGAACAAGATACTTTATATTCACAGGGGAGAAGCAAACCCGGGAGTATTGTAACTAACGCTAAAGGTGGATATTCTATGCATAATTATGGACTAGCATTTGATATTGCAATTAAGAAAAATGGTTCAATAGTCTGGGAAGATGAAAAGTTATACTACAAGGCAGGAAAAATTGGAGAATCCCTTGGGCTTGAATGGGGTGGGTCATGGAAAAGCTTTAAAGATTATCCTCACTTTCAATGGACAGGAGGCCTTACAATACAAGATTTATTATCTGGAAAAAAGCCTAAAATTCCTATAACTCCTTCTACAACAAGGTCCTCTGAAAATGTTGAAACTCTTACAAGAAGCTTAAAACTTACCAATCCTTGTATGAAGGGTAATGATGTTCTTGCACTTCAAAAAAAACTTTCCTCTCTAGGATATAAAATTGAAAGTATCGATGGAGTATTCGGTGAGAAAACATCTAAAGCAGTTATAGCATTTCAAAAGTCTAAGAAACTTATCCAAGATGGAATTGTAGGTAAAAGTACTTGGAATGCATTATTCAAATAAGAAAGGAGCTTTTTTATGGATATTTCTAGATGGAAAAATTATGGTTTATGGGTTTCTATTGCTTCTTTTATTCCTCTTATTCTACAAGGTTTCGGGCTTAATATATTACCCGGAAACTATAGCGAAATTATTAATGCCCTTCTAGGTATATTAGTAATGGCTGGTATAATTAGCAATCCAACAACTGAATCTAAGTGGTTCAGTGATGACACATCAAAAACTTCAAATACCCTACCTAAAGAAGAATAAAACAAAAAGCGTCTAAAATAGACGCTTTTTTTATTTTCTTATGTCACTGTAAATTATTATTCACATAATATATATGAAAAATGAGGTAAGGTGATAATAATGAAGAAGAAAAAACTTATGTGGACTTTGCTTAAACACTTTTACGACTTTACACTAAAAAACAGAACTTCTTCGAATACAGAATACTATAAAGGTAAACGGGAAGGTATGTTAGAAATAATTGAAATGATTAATAACATTAATAATAAATAATTTCTCAAATGTTAAAATGCATTTTCAGTTATAGTTACTTTATAATTTCTATCTTCACTTAAGAATACCTCTATAACATCAAAGCGAACAGGGTATTCAAAAAGACTTTTAAGTCTTATATAGTCTAGGGCTACGGATTTTATTGTTTTAGCTTTTCTAAAATTTATAGCCTCAATAGGATATCCGTACCTTAGACTATTTCTTAATTTTACTTCTATAAAAATCAAAGTATTTTTTTGATATGCTATTATATCAATTTCACCTTTTTTAGTTCTATAATTGTTTTCGAGAATTTCATACCCTAGTTCTTTAATATATTCGGAAGCTATTTTTTCACCTTGTAAGCCTTTTTGTTTATTATTAAGCAATTTTACCTCTCTCCTAAAATATTCTTTATAAAGGTCCTTCTATGTATTTCACATGGTCCTATTGAACTAATTGCATCTATATGCTTTGCAGTTCCATACCCCTTATTACTCTCGAAATCATATTCAGGATATTTTATTGATATATCCTTCATATAATCATCCCTTGCAACTTTTGCAATTATTGATGCTGCTCCAATTGATATAGAATTATCATCACCTTTTATAATTGATGTTTGAGGCGTATTAACATTAAGGTTTATTGCATCTAAAAGTAAGTACTCAGGCTTTAGCTTTAAACCATTAATAGCTCTCTCCATTGCGAGTTTTGTAGCATTTAATATGTTAATTTCATCTATTTCCTTAGGAGTTGCTGAAGCAATGCAATAGTCTAATGCTGTTGATTTTATTTTCTCACTAAGCTCTAATCTTTGTTTCTCAGATAATTTTTTAGAATCTCTAACCCCTAAATAAGATGCCTTAGGATTAAGTATTACAACTGCAGCATACACAGGTCCCGCAAGAGGACCTCTACCAACTTCATCAAGTCCTGCAACTAAGGTATATCCTTTCTTAAATAGGTCTATTTCATATCTTTGCCTATATTTATACTCTTTAATCAACTTTTGAACTTTTTGAAAGTATTTTTCCTTTTTTTCTATTTCTTTAAGTACACCTTTTCTATTATCTTCTTTGAGTTGTAACTTGATAGCTTGAAACTCATCAAAACTAGCTTCTTTAATTTCTACAGATATTTCTTTTATGCTTTTCATATTTATTCCCCTAAATCATTTATAACCTCAGGTGTTTCAAGACTTATTCTACCTAGTTTTCCTGTTCTAAACTCATCTAGTATTAGATTTGATACACGTATTGTATCAACTCCTCCTCCTGATACTACACAGCCTCTTTTTCTTCCTATATTAATCATAGTTTCATATGGATCTTCCATATCCAAATCAACATTATATCTATCTTTTAATATACTAGGATTTGTTTCTTGAATATATTTTACAAAGAAGTATGCAAGCTCCTCAATATCTAGTATTTCATCCTTAATAGCTCTTGTAAATGCAAGTCTTTGGGCTACTTTGTTATCATCAAACTTAGGCCATAAAACACCTGGAGTATCTTGAAGTTCAAAATCCTTGTTAACCTTTATCCATTGCTTACTTCTTGTAACTCCTGGCTTATCACCTGTTCTTGCAGTAGACTTTCCACCTATTTTATTTATAAATGATGATTTACCTACATTTGGAATGCCTGTTACCATTGCTCTAAGCGGCCTACCTATTATTCCCTTCTTCTCTATTCTTTCTATTTTTTCACGCGCTGCTTCTTTACATATTGCGTATATCTTATTTAGTCCTTTTCCACTTATAGAGTCAATTGCCATTGCCTCTATACCTATTTCCTTGTAGTATTCAATCCATTGTCTAGTGATGGCATCATTTGCTAGGTCTGCTTTATTAAGCAGTACTACTTTTTCCTTACCCGCTATAATTTCATCTAAATCTGGATTTCTACTACTTAAAGGTATTCTTGCATCTAATAATTCTATTACTACATCTACTAATTTAAGATTTTCTTTAATTTCTCTTTTAGTTTTTGCCATATGTCCTGGATACCATTGTATATTCATTTAAATTCCTCCTTAATAAAAATATGTATATAAACAAAATGGGACTGCGTCTGCAGCCCCATTTTCAAGTAATCAATTACTTTATAAGTTCTCTAACCTTAGCAGCCTTACCTACTCTATCTCTTAGGTAGTATAGCTTAGCTCTTCTTACCTTACCTCTTCTTACTACTTCAATCTTAGCAAGTCTTGGTGAGTGGATTGGGAAAGTTCTTTCAACACCTACACCGTATGAAAGTCTTCTTACTGTAAATGTTTCTCTAAGGCCACCGTTTTGCTTCTTGATAACAGTTCCTTCGAAAATTTGGATTCTTTCTCTTGTTCCTTCTACAACCTTAACATGAAGTTTTACAGTATCCCCAATGTTAAATGCAGTAAGATCGCTTCTTAGTTGTTCAGCTTCAATAGCTCTTAAAATATCCATTAATTTTTCCTCCTTAAAGGTACATTCATACGAAACAAACGTCGCAGCGGAATGCCCGTAATTGACATAACGATTATATCATAAAGTCATATTTGTATCAACTTTTATTTAGACTTCTTGGAGATTGCCTTTATATACTCTATATCCTTTTTAGAAAGAGATGCACTCTTTAAAAGATCTGGTCTTCTTTCATAGGTTATCTTTAAAGACATTTCCCTTCTCCACTTATCTATTTTAGCATGATGTCCTGATAAAAGCACATCTGGTACACGCTTCCCTCTAAATTCCTCTGGTCTAGTATATTGAGGATACTCTAGTAATGAATCTGAAAATGACTCATCCTCATAGCTTTCATTTTTAGATAATACTCCATCAATAAGCCTTGAAACAGAATCTATTATAACCATTGTAGGGATTTCTCCACCTGTTAATACAAAGTCTCCTATAGACATCTGGTCATCAACAATGTCCATTACCCTTTCGTCGATTCCTTCATAGTGTCCACATAGGAAAAGGATATGATTCATGGTTGATAGTTCCTTAGCTACCTCTTGCTTAAATACTCTACCCCTTGGAGACAAATATATCGTATATGGCTTATATCCATATATAGACTTTAAATGGTCAATTGCATCATATATAGGTTGTGCTTGCATTACCATGCCAGCTCCACCTCCATATGGATAATCATCTACTTTACGATGCTTATTTGTTGTAAAATCCCTTATATCGTGAACCTTTATATCTACTATATTTTTATCTTTTGCCCTCTTTATTATACTAGATTCGAATACAGTAAACATTTCTGGAAAAAGTGTAAGTATATCAAACTTCATATTATATTAGCCCCTCAAGTATATGTACTTTCATTTCCCTGGCTTCTATATCGATTTCTAGTATAACATCTTTAATTGCTGGAAGAAGTATATTTTTCTTATGATTTGGACTCTTTACTTCATATACATCATTGCTTCCTGTTGGGAAAACTGAAACAACTTCTCCAAGGTGTTCTCCCTCATCTGTTATAACCTTCATACCTATAAGATCAGCAATAAAGTATGAATCTTTAGGAAGTTTTACTGCATTTTCTCTATCTACATATATATATATCTGTCTTAGCTTTTCAGCATCGTTTACAGTATCTATTCCCTTTAGCTTTAAGATAGGGAATTCCTTAACATACTTTACTGATTCAATTTCTATAGGTATATAGTTTACATCATCCTTAGTTGTATATACTTTCTTAAGTTTTGAGTATCTTTTAGAATTATCTGTAAGAGGATAAACCTTAACTTCCCCTTTTACTCCATGTGGTTTTAAGATCTGACCTACTTTTAAATACTCTCTCATAATTACCACCCTTTTTCTATATTAAAAAGAGTTAGGATATTCCCTAACTCTTCTTATATTATATCAACAACTACTTTTTTATTCTCTTTAGTAGCCGCCGCTTTTACAACAGTTCTTATCGCCTTAGCAATTCTACCCTGTTTTCCGATTACTTTACCCATGTCATCAGGATGAACACTAAGCTCTAAAGTTATAGCGTCTTCTCCCTCTACTTGTGTAATCTTAACGGCATCTGGATTGTCAACTAGAGCCTTTGCAATAGTTTTAACTAGTTCACTCACAGCATGCCACCTCCAATTATTCTACTATTCCAGCCTTCTTTAAAAGACCCTTAACAGTATCTGAAGGTTGTGCACCCTTTGATATCCAGCTCTTAGCCTTTTCACCATCTATCTTAATTTCTGATGGTTCCACAGTTGGATTGTAGTATCCAATTTCTTCTATGAACTTTCCATCTCTTGGTGATCTTGAGTCTGCTACAACTACTCTGTAGAAAGGAGCCTTCTTAGCACCCATTCTTCTTAATCTTATCTTTACTGCCATTTATTTCACCTCCTTGGTATTTTTAATCAATTTATTTAAAGAAAGGAAACTTAAACTTTCCTTTTTTCATGTTTTTTTGCATATCTCCAAACTGTTTCATAAGCTTCCTTGATTGCTCGAACTGAGTAAGAATCTTATTAACTTGTTGGATCGATGTTCCAGATCCTGTTGCAATTCTTCTTTTTCTGCTAGCGTTAATAATAGAAGGTTGTTGTCTTTCCTTTGTTGTCATTGAGCTTATAATAGCTTCAATTCTCAGAATTTCTCTCTCATCTACGTTAGCATCTTTAAGCTTTCCTGCATCCATTCCCGGCATCATACCTAGTATATCCTTAATTGATCCCAGTTTTTTCATTTGTCTTAACTGATCCAAAAAGTCTTCTAAAGTATACTGTTGAGACATCATCTTTTCATGAAGTTCTAGAGCCTTCTTTTCATCTATAGACTCTTGAGCCTTCTCTATAAGACTTAATACATCCCCCATACCTAGAATTCTAGAAGCCATTCTGTCTGGATGGAACACCTCAAAGTCTGAAAGCTTCTCACCAATACCTGCAAACTTAATAGGTTTCCCTGTTACAGCTTTAACTGATATTGCAGCTCCCCCTCTGGTATCACCGTCTAGCTTCGTAAGTACAACACCTGTTATATCTAAGGAATCATTAAAGTGTTCTGCTACATTAACAGCATCTTGACCTGTCATAGCATCAACCACCAAAAGTATTTCATTTGGATTTGTGACTTCTTTAACAGACTTTAATTCTTCCATAAGTGTTTCATCTATATGAAGTCTTCCTGCTGTATCTATGATTACATAATCACGGCCTAGCTTTATAGCATTTTCAATACCAGCCTTGGCAATATCAACAGGACTTACCTTATCTCCAAGTGAAAACACAGGAACTTCTATTCCGTTTCCTAGTACTTGAAGTTGTTTTATTGCTGCTGGTCTATAAACATCTCCAGCAACAAGAAGTGGTTTTTTATTGTGTTTTTTTAGATGTAGTGCAAGCTTTCCAGCCATAGTAGTTTTACCTGCACCTTGAAGTCCTACAAGCATTATTATAGTTGGTGGTTTAGAAGATGTATTTATCTTACTTTCTTCCTTACCCATAAGCTCTACAAGCTCTTCGTTAACTATTTTAACAACATGTTGTCCTGGAGTTAAACTTTCCATTACCTCAGAACCAACTGCTCTTTCGCTAACCTTCTTAACAAAGCTTTTTACAACTTTAAAATTAACATCTGCTTCTAAAAGGGCAAGTTTAACTTCCCTCATTGCGTCCTTTACATCTTTTTCAGTTAGCTTTCCTTTTCCTTTTAGCTTTTTAAAAGCGTCTTGAAGTTTTGAAGTTAGTCCCTCAAAAGCCATACAATGCCCTCCTTACATATTTATAAGCTCTTTAAGCATATCTAGAGCTTTAAAGGAGTTTTCATCGTTATTTCGTTTCAAAAGTATTTCGATTTCTATCATTTTTATTTTCTGATAGTTAAATCTTTCTACAAGTCCTAACTCCTTTTCATATCCTTTTAAGACTTTTTCACTTCTCTTAATAACATCGTGAACAGCTTGTCTTGATATATGAAGTTCTTCTGATATCTCACTTAATGACATATCCTGTTCATAATGATAAGACATTATAAGTCTTTGCTTGTCAGTTAGTAACCCCCCATAAAAATCCAAAAGGAGTATTACTTCGTTAAAGCTATCTACCATTCTTAACACATCCTTAATAGATAATAACAGATACCCTTATTATCTGTCAAGTAGTTTTACTTAACACATAATATTTTTTATTAAATTTTATTGAAATAGTGCCTCGGAAAATGCCTTTGGATTAAACTCCTGCAGGTCATCTATTCCCTCTCCTACGCCTATCATTTTAACAGGTACATTAAGTTCACTAGCTATAGCTACTACAACTCCACCCTTTGCTGTTCCATCAAGCTTTGTTAATATAAGGCCTGACACATCAGAAACCTCCATGAACTGCTTTGCTTGAATTAGAGCATTTTGGCCTGTTGTAGAATCAAGTACAAGAAAAGTCTCCTTTAAAGCTTCTGGATATTCTCTTTCTATTATTTTATTTATTTTTCTAAGTTCCTCCATAAGGTTCTTTTTGTTATGTAATCTTCCTGCTGTATCACATATAAGAACATCTAAGTTTTTTGCTTTAGCTGATTTTACTGCATCAAATATAACAGCAGCTGGATCTGAGCCTTCCTGATGCTTTATAACATCTACATTACATCTTTGTCCCCACACTTGTAGCTGGTCTATTGCAGCTGCTCTAAATGTATCTCCAGCAGCAAGACCTACCTTTAGTCCTTTTTCCTTTAAGTAGTTAGCCATTTTCCCTATTGATGTTGTTTTCCCAACTCCATTTACTCCAACTACTAAGTATATCGCCGGTGTTTTTTCTGGAATAACACTTTTAGTTTCTTCCCCTAATATATCGGATATTATTTCCTTTAGTAGGGAAGTTACTTCTGAGGATTCTGTAGCCTTAGATTTCTTAACCTTTTCCTTTAGCATCTCCATTACTTTCTCAGTAGTTTCGAATCCCATATCAGCCATTATTAGTACTTCTTCTAATTCTTCATAAAGATCATCATCTATTTTTGTATTAAATGATATAATTTCTTCAACTTTTTCTGTAATTCCTTTACTTGTTTTTAAAAGTCCCTCTTTTAATTTATCAAACCAACCCATTTTAAATTCCTCCTTCAAGCTTTAGTGATATAATTTTAGAGATTCCTTTTTCTTCCATAGTAACACCATATAAAGAATCTGCTACCGCCATTGACCCTTTTCTATGTGTTATTATAATGAACTGTGTATTCTTAGAATATTCCCTTAAAAACTTCGCATACCTATTTACGTTAGCATCATCTAGTGCTGCTTCAATTTCATCGAGAATACAAAATGGAGTAGGTTTCATTTTAAGTATTGCAAATACCAAAGCTATAGCTGAAAGTCCCTTTTCTCCACCTGATAAAAGAGTTAGATTTTGAAGCTTTTTCCCTGGAGGTTGAACTATTATATCTATACCTGAAGTTAAAGGATCATCCTCTTCCATTTTAAGATCAGCATATCCACCTCCGAATAACTCCTTAAATGTTTCATTGAAATTCTCTTTCATTATTTTGAACTTTTCACAAAACTGCTGCCTCATCTTAACTGTCATTTCTTCTATAACTTTCATCAAAGAGGCTTCAGCTTCTAATAAATCATCCTTTTGTCCAGTTAAAAATTCATATCTTTCGGTTACCTTTATATATTCTTCTATGGCATTAATATTAATATTTCCAAGAGCCTTTATAAGATTCTTAATACCCTGAACTTTTTTACTTTCCTCTTGTACAGAATTTATATCCCTTTTAATTTTTAATGCTTCAGGAATTGTCATTTCATACTCTTCCCATAGTCTCTTCTTTAGGGAATCAATCTCCATTTCCATTTTAGAATTTTGTATATCATACTTATGAATACTTTCAAAAATGTCTTTTATAGATTCTTCTACTTTCGAATATTCTTTTTCAAGATATTCACGTTTTTCATAACCTTCTTTTTTATAATTATCCATTTCATGAATTTTATTTTTCAAGTCTATAACATCCTTAGAAATCCTTTGTATCTCAACTATTATAATTTTTGTTTCTTCCTGAGTTTCAAAAGCTGTATTATCCATATCTATAATTTTACTTGAAAATATATTTATCCTTCTCTCATGTGAAGCCTTATCTTTTTTTAGTATGTTTATTCTATCGTCTATACTCTCTACTGATTTACTAATTCCAGTAAGTCTTATTTTAATTTTCGTAATTTGTTCTTGCATATCTTCCTTTAACTTACTTTCATCCTTAAACTTCAAAGTTATATTTTTTATCTCTTTTTCGATATGGTCTTGCTTTATTAATAGTTCATTTTTTTCATTTGAAGTATCTTTACTAAATTCATTATTATTACTTATTTCACATTCTATTTGTTCAAGTTCTATAAGTAAATCTGAAACATCCTCCTCTATCATTTTGAGGCTATTTTTTATAGAGCTTATATTTGCACTTTCACTATTAACCTTAGTAAGCATTTTTTGATACTCGTTAGTTTCTTTTTCTTCCTCTTGACTTTTAGATATTAACTGATTTTTCTTGGATTCAATAGATGATTCACAATCCTTTAGCTTTGTTTTATAACTTTCTATTTCTTCTTCTAACACCTTTATAGTATTTTTTCTAGATATTAGTCCACTATTTTTAAAGTTACTACTTCCCCCTGTATATGAACCACCTGAATTAATAACATCTCCATCTAAGGTTACTATTCTAAATGTGTAATCTGTTTTTTTAGCAATTTCTCTAGCATTAATTAGATTGTCACATATAATTACTCTTCCTAAAAGATTTGTTATTACATTTTTAAACTTATCCTCAAATCTTAAGATATCACTTGCAATACCTCTAAAGCCATTTATCTCCTTAACACTATTACTAATATTCCCATATCTGCCCTTTATAGTAGTAAGAGGATAAAAGGTTGCCCTACCTAAATTATTTTTCTTAAGATATTCTATTGCATCACTTGCTATATTTTCATCTTTAACTACGATATTTTGTAGCGAAGAAGAAAGGGCTGTTTCTATTGCTATCTCATATCCTCTTGGCACCTCTATAATTTCATTTATAGTCCCAAAGACTTCTTCTCTAGATGAGTATCTTTTTATAACTGACTTTACTGCACGGCTAAAGCCCTCCATATCTTTTTCCATAGCAGATAAAGTTAATGCCTTAGCCTCTCTTTGCTTTAATAAATCAAAAATCCTATTCCTATCCTTAGTCAGTAATGTTATTTCATTTTCATACTCTTGTATTTTCGACTTTATGACTTCTATTTTTGTTTTTATATCCTTAGTTAATAAATTTATTCTTTGAAGTTCACTCTCTGAACTATTAATTAAATTCATTAGCCCAAGCTTTCTATCTTCCTTGATTTTCTTTTCACCTAAAATTTGAGCTTTTCTATTTTCAAGATTTTTAATATTTAGTTTGCTTGTATTTTCTTTATTTGATATGCTACTTAAATCCTTTAATACCTGTATCGCATCAGCTTTCTTTGACTCGATTAAGCTTTCACTTTCTAGACATTTTTCATAAATACCTTTAAATCTAATTTCTTCATCTGCAAGTTCTTTTTTAACTTCTAAAAGCTTTTTTTCCTCTTCTGTTTTCTTATTAAATATGAGGGAAAGTTCCTCATCTATTTTATGTATAACTTTCTTTTCCTCGTCTATTTCTTCCTTGATACGACCTTTTTCTTTTATTATATTGTCATGTCTTTCATTTAATAGCTTTAGGTGTCCTTGCTTATTTTCAAAGGACTTTTCCATTTCTATCATATCTTTATTAGCTTTTGTAAATTTTTCTTCTATATCCTTTAAATTTTCCTTTAAAGCTTCACTTTCACCTTGAATCAAAGCTCTTTTATTCTCATATTCTAACTTGGTTTTCTTAAGTGTTATTTCTTCATTTTGAGATTTTGTTAGTCTTTCATTTAGTTCAGAGTAGTTATGAGCTGCAAGATTGATATCTATTTCCTTGAGTTCATCTCTATAGGATAAATATTTTCTAGCATTTTCAGACTGCATCTTCAAAGGCTCTATTTGAACTTCAAGCTCCTCTATAATATCGTCAATTCTCAAAAGATTTTGTTTAGTATTCTCAAGCTTTCTTTCAGCCTCATTTTTTCTCCACTTATATTTGACAATTCCAGCGGCTTCCTCAAACAAATGTCTTCTATCATCGGAACGTGTACTTAATATTTCATCTATCTTTCCCTGTCCTATAAGAGAATAGCCATCTTTACCAATACCTGTATCCATAAATACTTCTAGTATATCCTTTAACCTACATTGAGTACCATTTATTGAATACTCACTTTCTCCAGTTCTATATAGTCTTCTTTTAACAGTTATTTCACTATAATCAAAATCTATAAGGGAATCTGAATTATCTATAACTAGAGAAACCTCTGCATATCCTAAGGCTCCTCTTTTTTCTGTTCCTGCAAATATAACATCCTCCATTTTTGAACCACGAAGGCTTTTTGCACTTTGTTCTCCAAGTACCCACCTTATAGCATCTGAAATATTGCTTTTACCGCTACCATTTGGTCCTACAACAGCTGTAATGCCTGTTTCAAAATCTAACTCTATTTTATCTGCAAATGATTTGAATCCTTTAACTTCTATCTTTTTTAGGTACATTACAACACCTCTTACTTACTGTTTACTACTTTGCATAAAAAAGGGATTTACTACTGAGTAAATCCCTTTTAAGATTTATTTTAATTGTAAATTTAAAAATTAGCCTTGTCAACTAATGCAAATGTAAAAAAGGCTACTCTTTAGTAGCCTTACTTATCTATCTTGATTCAACTATAAACTTAATAGCTGTTCTTTCTTCTCCCTCGATACTAATTTCTGAAAATGCTGGTATTACAACAAGATCAATTCCGTTTGGTGCAACAAATCCCCTTGTAATTGCTATAGCTTTAACAGCTTGGTTAACTGCGCCTGCACCAACTGCTTGAACCTCCGCTGTTATTTTCTCTCTAAGAACTGCTGCTAGAGCCCCTGCTACTGCCTTTGGTTGTGATTGAGCTGATACCTTTAATATTTCCATTCTACATTTCCTCCTTCAAAATAGGTATATTACTTATAAAGTTATATTTCTTTAAAATAACTGTAATTCCTTCTTTCGGAAATGCATTTTATGTAATTATTTATTGACATTTTTCTTTGTTTTGTACCGTTATCAAAAATTAAAACAAGGTCATCGCCTATGTCTTTTTGTCGAATTTTAATCTTTTTAATAGAATCTTTAGATATATTGTTATTAAAAATTCTTTTTTTATCAGCATAAAGTTTTGATATATTTCTTGGTGATATATAAATATCCAAACTTTCACAGTCGCTATAATAGTTTTTTATAGCGTAGGAAATCATATCATTTAGAATCGAAGACTCTACCAGCTCCCTAAAGGCTGGATGAAATGGTCCCGCGACAATATCTTTTCCAGTATTTATTTGCTCCGTTGTTTGAAGACCTAACCTAATTATTGGAATATCCGCTTTTCTAAAAATCATATAAAGAATCTTACATACATTAGTTGCCTCTTCTATACTTAATGGAACATATTTATTTTCAAAATACATATGTTCCATTTGAGTATTTTTTATTGTTAATGCAGGATATATTCTTACGAAATCAGGACTGAGAGATACTATCTTTTGAGCAGTTAATATATCTTTTTCAAGAGTATCGCCTGGAAGTCCTACCATCATTTGAAGTCCTAAAGTAAATCCATATTCTTTAATAACTTTAGATGCATAATATACATCTTCTATGCTATGTCCTCTTTCAGCTATCTTAAGTACATCTTCATCAAGAGATTGAACCCCAAGTTCTATAACCCCAACATTATAATTTTGTAGATGATTAAGTATGTCTTTATTAATGTAGTCTGGACGAGTGGATAACCTTATATTATGTATTAGTCCTTTTTTTAGATACGTATATGCAACTTCTAACAACTCTTTTTGCATATCTATTGGTATACCTGTAAAACTACCACCAAAAAATGATACCTCTATGTAAGCATTTTCATTGCTTATAGTGGATAAATGAAGTTCTATTATTGATTCTACATCATTTGATGTTATATCTTTTTCACTCCCAGTTATTTTTTTTTGGTTACAAAATATACAATCATGGGGGCAACCTTTATGAGGAACAAAAATAGGTATTATATAATATTTATTCATTAAAAAATACTCCCATATTTCCTAATGCGTCCTTCGCAGCACCTTGTTCCGCTTCCTTTTTACTTTTTCCAACTCCACGACCACTTGACTTTTCTTCTAGAAAAACCTCTACCTCGAAGGTCTTATCATGAGGAGGACCATATTCTTTAACTACAGAGTATCTTATAGGAACCAAAAGGCTTTTTTGTACATATTCTTGGAGCCTTGATTTAAAGTCTCGATAATTATAGTTCTCTCCTATACTTTCAACTTTAGGCTCTAGATTTTTAAGTATAAATTTTCTAGCCTCCTCAATACCGCGGTCAAGGTATATAGCTGCAATTATTGCTTCACAGGCATCCGCCAAAAGTGAGTCCTTTTCACGTCCTCCTGAGAGTTCTTCACCTTTACCTATTCTAATATACTTATTTACTTTAAGACTTCTAGATATATCTGCAAGTGAAGGTTCACACACAACTGCCGCTCTAATTCTTGTAAGCTTTCCTTCTTGTTTGTTTTTATATTTTTTGTATAGATACTCACTAACAACCATACTAAGTATAGAATCACCAAGAAATTCCAACCTCTCATTATGTTCATCATATTTTAGTCCAAATTGATTTGCAAATGAGCTATGTGTTAAAGCTTTATCTAAAAAATCTATATTTTGAAACTTTACTCCGATTATATTTTGAAATTCGTTAATTTCGGATATTCTATTTCCTTTTGGCATATTTTAGTTTACCTCCGTTACTAAAATCAAAGGTATCATCTCTAATTCTCAAAAATTTACGATAATATTTTAAAAAGTCCCGAATTAATCGGGACTATCCTTAGATGTTTGCGTTTTCCTTTATGTACTCTACAACATCACTAACTGACTTAATCTTTGCAACTTCCTCATCTGGAATTTGAATTTCAAACTCTTCTTCAAGAGCCATTACTAGTTCAACTAGATCAATTGAATCTGCACCAAGATCATCTATAAATGTAGATTCCATAGTAACATCGTCAGCCTCAACACCAAGAACCTCTGATATTTTTTCCTTTATCTTATCAAATAGCATTCTAGTTCACCTCCCTTCAGCTGTTCACATATATAATATTACAAATAGCTTTCCCACGTCAATATTAATTAGAACAAATGCATAAATTATTATATATTTATATTATAATAAAGTTTATAAATTCCTTCTAAATCTAAAAAATATTTTATTATTAATTTTCTTCTAATTCATTTTTTATTGACTCTATAATTTTTCCATCTACGCACTTTATAGCTTGTCTTATAGCATTTTTTATTGCCTTAGCATTAGAACTTCCATGTGCTTTTATTACTGGTCCATTTAAACCTATAAGTATAGCTCCTCCATGCTCTGTATAGTCAAACTTTTTCTTAAAAAGAGTAAATGCCCCTTTAGATAAAAATGCACCTATTTTTGTAATAAATGACCTCATTAATTCTATCTTAAGTTCTTTCAAAATTGTCATAGCAGTTCCTTCAAATACCTTTAGTACAACATTCCCAGTAAATCCATCTGCGACAACAACCTGCACTTTTCCCTCTAATATATCTCTACCTTCTATATTTCCTACAAAGCTTTTGTTACTTTCTTTAAGTGCTTTATAACATTCCTTAGTAAATTCTGTACCCTTTTCTTCCTCTACACCAATATTTATAAGTCCAACCCTTGGAAATTCATATTTCATAACATTTTTAAAATATATTTCACCCATCATAGCAAACTGAGTTATATTTCTAACCTTACATTCTGCATTAGCACCAGCATCAACTAACATAACAGGTCCACATCTACCTGGGAGTATTGGTGCAAGGGCAGGTCTATCTATACCCTTTATTCTTCCTACTACAAATAATCCTCCTGCAAGTAGCGCCCCTGTATTTCCCGCGGAAACGAATGCATCAATTTCCCCGTTCTTTAGCATTTTCATACCGACTACCATAGAGGAATCTTTTTTAGTTCTAATAGCTATTGTAGGTGAATCTTCATTTTCTATTATTTCAGTGGCATTTACTATATGAATCCTTGGATTATTAAAGGCCTTAGCATCTAGTATTTTTTCTATTTCTTCACTTTTGCCTACCAAATAAATATCTATTAAATACTCATCTGCAGCCTCAACTGCTCCCTTAACTATTTCTAAAGGAGCATTATCTCCTCCCATAACATCTATTGCTATTTTCATATGCTCACCTCTTTGTTTAATAGAATAAGTTCTTAATAAAGTTTTATCTTTAGTGTTTACTATAATTTATTTTTTATATTTTATCAACTTTTTAAGAAGAAAACTCAAAACTTCGCGTACAAAAAAAGAAAGTCTTTTTAGACTTTCTTTTTAAAATCAATGATTAGTTTTCAACTACAGTTCTATTCTTGTAGAATCCACAGTTTCCGCATACTCTGTGAGCAAGCTTAGCTTCATGGCATTGTGGGCATTCTACCACTCCTGGAGCTTCTAGTTTCCAAGTGTTTGCTCTTCTTTTATCTCTTCTAGCCTTTGATTGCTTTCTAGCTGGATTTCCCATTGTAACACCTCCTTAGTCACCTTTAAAAAGGTTCTTTAGTACCTCAAGTCTTGGATCTACATCCTCTAAAGTACAACTACACAAACCTTTATTTAAATTTTTGCCGCATTTAGGGCATAAACCTTTGCAATTCTCATCACAATTTACTTTAACAGGTAAATGTAATATCATATTATCCGTTACCATATTCGTTAAGTCAATTGTTTCTTCCTCAGATATTAAATATCTATCTTCACTAAAGTCAAATTTCGAAAATTCATCTTCAAATTCTATAGACATATGATAATCTAATTCCGTTAAACATCTAGAACATTGCATTTTTAGAATGGTAGTAATAGTTCCAACAAGTGTAACCACTTCCCCATCGAAATACGCATTACCCTTAACGTTTAATGGCGAATTTAAGGATATTTTAAGTTCGTCTCTGTCTATGGTAGATAGCTGAGAAGTAACTTCAAAAGGAAGCGTTTGCACTTTTTTTCTAAATAATTTAGATACATCAATTTTCATAGTATCACCTCTAATTAAGTGCCAAGCATAATTATATAAACTCGCAAGGCAAAAGTCAAGATTAAATTAAAATAATACTCTAGTATATACTAGAGTATTATTTTAGTTTTTGTCTCTAATTATCCACAAACAATTTCTTTAGTATCTCTAGCAATCATCAATTCTTCATTTGTAGGTATAACAATAACTTTAACCTTAGAATCATCTGCTGATATAAATTCCGCCTTACCTCTAAAGTTATTTTTTGATTCATCAAATTTAACTCCAAGAAACTCTAATCCCTTGCAGATTTCGCATCTTGATTCAGGGGAGTTTTCTCCAAGCCCTGCAGTAAATACAATAGCATCTACTCCTCCCATAGCAGCAGCATATGATCCAATGTATTTTCTAACTCTATAGTGGAAAACATCGAGTGCAAGTTGTGCCCTCTTATCTCCCTTTTCAGCAGCTTCTTCAATGTCTCTAAAATCGCTACTAATTCCTGAAATACCAAGTACTCCTGACTTCTTATTTACAATATTATCAACTTCTTCATTTGATACTCCAAGTACTCTTTGGATATATGTAACTATTGCAGGGTCTATGTCTCCACATCTAGTCCCCATCACAAGACCTTCAAGTGGTGTAAAGCCCATACTTGTATCAACTGACTTTCCTCCATCTATTGCTGCAAGACTTGCACCATTTCCAAGATGACAAGTAATTAGCTTAAGTTCTTTTGCGTTCTTTCCAAGCATATTAGCAGCAGCTGCAGTAACAAATCTATGACTAGTACCATGGAATCCATAACGTCTTACTCCATGACTTTCATATAACTCATATGGAAGGGCATATGTAAATGCATAGTCAGGCATTGTTTGGTGAAATGCTGTATCAAACACTGCAACCATAGGGGTATTTCCCATAAGATCTTTACATGCATTAATTCCTATTAAATTTGGTGGGTTATGTAGTGGTGCTAGTGATGTACAGTCCTCTAGAGCTCTCATAACTTCATCATCTATAAGAACAGATTCTGAATACTTTTCTCCTCCGTGTACAACTCTATGTCCTACAGCTCCTATTTCTGACATATCCTTAATAACACCGTAGGTTTCATTAACAAGGGCCTCTAAAACTAATCTAATAGCGTCGGTATGGTCCTTCATTGACTCCTCAATCTTTATCTTATCCCTTCCCTCAGGTTTATGAGTTAAAATTGATCCTTCAATCCCTATTCTTTCAACTAATCCCTTAGCCATTACCACTTCTTTTTCCATGCTGATTAGCTGATATTTTAGTGATGAACTACCACAGTTAATAACTAACACATTCATTGATAAACATCTCCCTTGCTTTTAAAAAATTTATTTAGATGACATATCCATAGCTTGAACAGCGGTTATTGCAACAGCACTTACAATATCATCTACATTGCAACCTCTTGAAAGGTCGTTAATAGGTGCTGCAAATCCTTGACATATAGGTCCTATAGCCTCTGCTTTTGCAAGTCTTTGTACTAGCTTATAGCCAATGTTTCCTGCATCTAGGTTGGGAAAAACAAGTATATTTGCTCTACCTGCTACACTACTGTTTGGAGCCTTTATCTTAGCAACATTTTTGTCAATTGCAGCATCCAATTGTATTTCACCGTCAATCAGAACATCTTCTGGAAGTGTTTCTTTTGCTATTTCAGTTGCCTTTATAACTTTTTCAGTACTTGGGCTTTTAGCGCTTCCCATAGTTGAAAACGAAAGCATAGCAACCTTAGGTTTAATTGCTGCAAGGCCAATTGCTGATTTTGCTGTTGAAAGTGCAATAGATGCAAGCTCCTCTGCATTTGGGTCAGTATTTACTCCACAATCTGAAAAGAAGAATACCCCATCTTCACCATATTCACAATTTGGAACTTCTATTACAAAAAAGCTTGATACAATTTTTGCATCCTTTGCAGTTTTAATTATTTGAAGAGCTGGTCTTAGAAGGTCTCCAGTAGAATGAATAGCACCTGAAACTAATCCATCTGCTTTTTTATCTTTAACCATCATTGTTCCAAAGTAAATCTCATCCTTTAGTGTTTCCCTTGCTTTTTCAATGGTCATTCCCTTATGTTTTCTTAGTTCATAAAATTCTTCGGCATATTTTTCAAACTTTTCAGAATTTAAATAATCTAATATCTCAATTCCATTTAAATCAGCCTTCTCTTCCTCTGCAATCTTTTTTATTTCTACTTCATTTCCTAAAAGAATAATATTTGCTATCCCTTCTTGCTGTATGATTTGTGCAGCCTTTATTGTTCTCCTTTCATTTCCTTCTGGCAAAACAATAGTCTTCTTTTCGGTTTTAGCTTTTTCTCTTATTCTTTCTATAAGACCCATTTTGTACATCCCCTTATCTTTAAATTAGTTAAAATTATCTTATAAAACCCTATTTTGCAAATTTTCTATTGTAATTTAATTATACTATATTTGTGTAAAAACACTATAGTTATTTTGCACAGTTTGTATTATTTTTAACACGTTTTTCACTTAGCTACTTATACACTTTTCTTTTTGTGATTTATATTATAATATATCTTTTATATAGAAAATTAAAATAATAGTTAGGAGTGCCTATTTATGAAGGTTTGCGGCATTATTGTTGAATACAACCCAATGCATAATGGACATATTTATCATATAAAAAAAGCAAAGGATACAACCTCTTGTTCTCATCTAATTGCTGTTATGAGTGGTAACTTTGTTCAAAGAGGAGAGCCTGGGATTGTTAATAAATGGACAAGAGCTGAAATGGCTTTAAATCAAGGTGTAGATTTAGTAATAGAACTTCCATTTATTAATAGTATTTCTAGCGCAGAGGGCTTTTGTTATTCATCTGTAAAGATACTCGATTCACTTAACATTGTTGATAATATTTGTTTTGGAAGTGAAGAAGGATCCCTAGAGTCACTTAAGTTTATTGCTAAAATTCTTGTAAATGAACCCTTAGAGTACAAAAATATTCTCACTAAGTACTTAGATGCAGGAATTTCTTTCCCAAGTGCTAGACAATATGCACTAAATGAATACATAAAAGATTATACTCATAATCTTAAAGATTTAAACTTTATTTCTTACTCAAATAATATTTTATCAGTAGAATATTTAAAGGCATTACTTAAACTTAATAGTAGAATAGAACCTGTAACTATTGAGAGAATTAACAATTCATACAAAGAAATAAATCTTACCGGTGAAATATCAAGTGCAACATCGATTAGAAATAATATTTTAAACATACATGATATAAAAAATGCTATGCCCTATGAAAATTTTGATCTCTTAAGTAAAGACTTTGAAAAAGGCCTTGGTCCAGTAAGCCTTAATAGCTTTTCTGATATTATTATGTATAAACTTAGGGAATGTACTGTTGACTACTTAGAATCTTTAGTAGATGTATCTGAGGGGCTGGAAAACAAAATAAAAAAGGCAAGCGAAAACTTTTCAGATGTAGTCTCCTTGATAAATGAAGTTTCGGGTAAAAGATATCCTAAAACTAGAATTCAAAGAATACTTTTGTATGCTTTATTTGGAATTACAAGGGATGTTTATAAAAATTATTTCGAACCAACATACGTTAGAGTTCTAGGCTTTAATGAAAAGGGACGTGAAATCCTAAGTAAAATTAAGAAAACATCTTCTCTACCTATTATATCTATGCCAAATTCAAAGGATATAGATTCTTTAAAGTACGATATATTATCAAGTGATATATACTCACTTGCATATTCAAATATAGACTTTAAGACTTCGAAAAAAGATTTAAAAACACCTCCTATTTACATTAAGAATTGATTTTTTCATATAATCTTTAAAATACTCATACTATATAGAGAGTATTTTAAAGGAGTGACTATGGAAGTTTTTTTTATTATATCTTTAATATTTTTCTTATTGCTTTTGCTACATAAAAAATATAGAACATTTAGTATTACCTGTTTACTAGGTCTTTTGCTAATACTTCTGATAATATATCCAAATGATTCTCTTAATGCAGCGAAGGAGGGAATAAATCTTTGGCTTTTTATAGTGGTTCCTTCCCTTCTTCCTTTCTTTATAATTAATGACATGCTGTCCTCACTTAAAGTTCCTGAGAACATTGGAATTTTATTTTCACCTATTGCTAAAAAGTTATTTAATACCTCGGGTTATGGAGCCTACACTTTTATTATGAGTATATTTGCTGGCTACCCATCAGGTGCTAGAATTGTTTCTACGTTACTTGATGAGGGTAAGATCTCTAAGATGGAAGCAGAGAAAATACTTACTTTTAGTAGCACATCTGGTCCACTTTTTATCATTGGAGCAGTTGGTACAGGAATGCTAAGTAGTACATTAGCAGGATACATACTTTTTATATCACATATACTTGGTGCAATTATTAATGGAGTATTTTCAAGACTTCTGTTTAAAGGGTCGTTCTCTTCATTAGGTCCAAGTTCAAAACTCGGCCTTAGAAAATTAGATGAAGATATTATATCTAAGGGAATAAAAACATCACTTATAACCTGTGGATACATAGGGGGATATATTATATTATTTTGTGTAATTGTAGAACTCATTAAAAACATTAACTTTTTTGACTTTTTAACAAGTGTTCTTAATAGTCTAGGAGTCCTCTCTTCTACACTAGTATCTAACATTATTATTCTTTTAGAATCACTGATAGAGGTGTCAAATGGTTGTAAGATTATTTCTATATCCTCAACTCCTTTTAACACAAAACTTATATTGTTAAGCTTTCTAATTGCTTTTAGCGGACTCGCAGTTGTTGGCCAGGTATCTGGTATACTTTCTAAATTTAAATTAAATATGAAAAAATACATATTCTTCAAAGTAACCCATGGTGCATTTTCAGCTTTAATCTGCTACTTATTTCTTAAGATAAATTTATTTACTACAGAAACAATATCTACATATAAACCTATTGAAGGTAATCTATTAACCAGTTCACTATTAATATTTTTAGTACTGATTCTTATATTCAATTCACTTGGTTTTATAATTAATAAATCAAAATAATAAAGTAACTAGGATACCTTTCCTAGTTACTTTCCTTTATTTTATTATATATATCATCTATAATTGCATCTGGAACAAGGCCCTTTATTCCTCCTCCAAAATGTGCAACTTGCTTTATTACACTAGAGCTTAGATAGGAATAATCTGTTTTCGTCATCATAAAAAATGTTTCTATATCAGGATTTAGATTTCTATTCATAAGGGTCATTTGAAATTCATACTCAAAATCTGATATTGCCCTAAGGCCTCTAATTATTACACTAGAATTTTTCTTCTTTACATAGTTTACTAAAAGTCCTTCAAATGACTCTACCTCTATATTAGGTATATTACTAGTAACCTTTTTTATAAGGTTAACTCTTTCTTCAGCGGTAAATAAATGTGACTTTTTATCAGGATTTTCAAGAACAGCTACTATAACCTTATCAAAAATATTACTTGTACGCAAAATTATATCTAAATGACCATTTGTAATAGGATCAAAACTACCTGGATAAACAGCAATCTTATTCATTTCCTATCTCCTTTCTCCAAAACGAGATTCTAACTCTTCCATATTTTTCAGTCCTATAAACTTCGAAGTTACCTATTTTTTCAGATACATTGTCAACATTATCATACTCACTAACAATTAAACCATCTTCCTCTAAAAGATTTAATTTATCAATTTCCTCAATAGACTTTTCAACATATCCTTTCCCATATGGAGGGTCTAAAAATATTAAGTTAAAACTTTTACCTTCAATAGCTAGCTGATTTAGTATACTAAATGAATCTTTATTGTATGTAACTGCTTTTTCTCCAAACCCTAAATCACTTATGTTTTCTCTTAAAGTATTATAGGCTTTTTTATTTTGTTCAACGAAAATGCATTGATTTGCACCTCTACTTAAAGCTTCAAGTCCTAAATTACCTGTTCCTCCAAACAAATCTAAAACATTTGCGTCAAAAACATATCTTAAAATAATGTTAAAGACAGACTCTTTCACCCTATCTGATGTAGGTCTAGTATCTAACCCATCAGGTGTTTTTATTTTTCTTCCTTTAGCACTTCCTGAAATTATTCTCATAAAAGCTCCTCCTAATATTATAAAGTAGTTTCTGTAATCTTAATAATATATATAAATATAGCATAGAGTAGAGCAAAATAAAAAGAAAAGGAATAGAAATTTCTTTCTACTCCTTTTCTTTTTATTTAAATTTAATTAATTATAAAATTAATTTTACTTTCCAGCTAGACCATTTTCGTAAGCTTCTACCATTCTCTTAACCATAGTTCCACCTACATATCCATTTTGTCTTGATGTTAAAGTACCCTTGTCTATTTGGTCATAGTTTGAAAGTCCTATTTCATTTGCAACTTCTAGTTTAAATTTATCTAGTCCTGACTTTGCCTCAGATACTAGTACTTGATTTCTTCCTGATCTACTGTTTGTGCTCATATTAAGCACCTCCTATAATATTATTTTTAAAAGATGTTTTTCATCTTTGTAATATTAATTTGCCCAGATAATGTTTTTATATTCAACATTTTATCCTAAGTTTAGATGTAATTTTTGGTATTACTATAAATATATATACACAAAAATAGAGGAACTAGAATATTCTAGTTCCTCTATTTTTTATTTAATTACTTTCCAGCTAGACCGTTTTCGTAAGCTTCTACCATTCTCTTAACCATAGTTCCACCTACATATCCATTTTGTCTTGATGTAAGGTTACCCTTATCAATTTGATCATAATTTGAAAGTCCTAGTTCACTTGCAACCTCTACCTTAAATCTGTTTAATCCTGATTTTGCTTCAGATACTAGTACTTGGTTTCTTCCTGAATTATTGTTTGAACTCATATTGAGCACCTCCTATTAATTTATTTTCAAAAGATGTTTTTCATCTTTGTAATATTAATTTACCCAAAAAACCTTTGTAAATTCATTGTAAATAATACCTTTTAAACCTTTATTATCTTAATCTAGAAAGTATACATAGAAAATAACTTTAGCATTCCAATAAAATAATTGAGGCATAAATAAAATCTTTTATTTATGCCTCAATAAATTTAACTTGTATATATTTAGGATTATAGTAATATTACTTTCCTGCTAATCCATTTTCATAGGCTTCAACCATTTTCTTAACCATAGTTCCACCTACGTATCCATTTTGTCTTGATGTAAGGTTACCCTTATCAATTTGATCATAGTTTTCTATTCCAAGCTCTCTAGCTACCTCTATTTTAAATTGGTCTAAACCACTCTTTGCTTCTGGTATTAGTACTCTATTTCTATTTGATCTTGCCATTTTATATGCACCTCCTATTTGATTTTGTAGTATTAATTTACCCCAAAATTCGACTTTTAAACAAGGAAGTTTTAATATAAAAGGGGAAAATCTAGGAATAGCTAGTATACTAATTAAAAGATCCTTTATCAATTTCCTCAAAGTACTTAAGTCTTACTTCTAAACCAAGCTCTTTATATTCTTCTAACTCTAATTTACAACTATTAATAATATCCTTTGCAATCTCTCTAGTTTGCTTTAACAATTCAATATCTTTAAAAAGATTTGCTACTTTAAATTGAAAAATCCCATGTTGACGTAGTCCAAAAAACTCTCCAAATCCTCTAAGCTGCATATCTTTTTCTGCAATTATAAATCCATCTGTTGTAGATGTCATTATCTTCATTCTTTCTCTGCTTTCTTTTGTTTTAGAATCAGATGATAAAATGCAGTATGACTTGTATTCTCCTCTTCCAACTCTTCCTCTCAATTGATGAAGTTGAGAAAGCCCAAATCTCTCAGCATTTTCGATATACATAACGCTAGCATTTGGAACGTTTACACCAACTTCTATAACTGTAGTAGACACAAGTAATTGAATACTACCACTTTTGAATCCTTCCATTACTAAATCTTTTTCCTTTGACTTCATTTTACCATGTAGAAGTCCTATAGAATATCCTTTAAAATAATTATTCTCTAACTCTGTAATCATTTCTTCTACGGATTTTAAACTTAGTTTTTCTGATTCCTCAACTAACGGACAAACAATATAACATTGTCTACCACTGTTAATTTGTTTTTTTATAAAAGAAAATGCCCTTTCTTTTTTCGAGGAATCTATGTGATATGTTTCAATTTCTTGTCTTCCAGGTGGAAGTTCATCTATTATAGAAATATCCATATCACCATACATAAAAATAGCTAGTGTTCTAGGGATTGGTGTTGCTGTCATAACTAATACATGTGGATTTTTCCCCTTATTAACAAGTTTAGCTCTTTGTCTTACTCCAAATCTATGCTGTTCATCTGTAATAACAAGTGCTAAGTTTTTAAACTCTACATTATCTTCTATAAGTGCATGGGTTCCAATCAATATGTCTATTTCACCATTTTTTATAGCATCTAATATGATTTTCTTTTGCTTTTTTGTTGTACTTCCAGTTATTATTTGAACATTTATATCAAATCCATTAAGAGTCTTTGTAATAGATTCATAATGCTGCATTGCGAGTATTTCTGTAGGTGCCATCATAGTTGCTTGATATCCATTTTTCACTACATTAAACATTGCTATAATTGCAACCATTGTTTTACCTGATCCAACATCACCTTGAACTAGCCTGTTCATAGGAGTGCTTGATTTCATATCTGTAAGTATTTCTCTAGTTACTTTTGATTGTGCATTAGTTAAACTAAATGGAAGGGAATTTTTTAAATTTACTAATTCTTTAGAAATTAAAACCGTTGTTCCTAATTCATCTCTTGAAAATTCCTCTTTAGCCATTAGCACAGCAAGATTTAGTATAAGTAATTCATTAAATTTTATTCTTTCTTTTGCAAAGTTTAATGAATCCTTATCCTTTGGAAAATGTATATTATCTATGGCATTCATCAAATCCATTAAATTATACTTTTTTAAAATTTCATTTGGCAAAAATTCTATAATTTCTTCATGCTTATACTTTAATCCTTCTAAAATTAATTTTCTTAAAGTACTTTGGGTTAGGTTCTTATTTAAAGGATATATAGGATATATTTTTCTTAAAGTATTATCATCTAACTTACTATGCTGTATTTCCTTCATTTCTACATGGGAGTTATATATTTCAACCTTTCCATATAAAAATACCTTTTCACCTACTTTAAAGGACTTATATATATATGGTTGATTAAACCACACTCCTGTAATATACTCATCTTCACTTTTAAATACTATCTTCCCATATCCTTTAAATTTACTATATTTTTTATAAGGGTGAAAAGCATACACTTCTCCTATAAAGGATGCCATTTCTCCATTTATCATTTCTGCAACCCTTTTACTTTCACCTCTAAATTCATAGTCTCTAGGAAAATAATTAAAAAGATCATTTAAAGCATATATATTAATTGAAGATAATGCCTTTTCTGTTTTTTCTCCTACTCCTTTAATTTTATTAATTTCCATCTTCATCACCTTATTAAAGATTTTTCGTATAAATTTATAAGGGTACACTTTAAAAAGCATACCCCTTATATAGCCTAATTTAATTTTATTCAACTGATAATATATAGTAATATATAGGTTGTCCACCATAATTAACACTTACTTCAGCAGATGGACATTTTTCTTGTATATATCCTTCTACCTCAAATGCCTCTTCTTCAGAAGTATTATTTCCATAGAATATAGTTATAATCTCACTATCCTCATCTACCATTGAATCTACGAGATTCTTCGCAGTTTCCTTTAAACTCTCTCCTGAATTAATAAGGTTACCCGCTGAAATACCTATATAATTTCCTTCTTTAACTTCAACATCATTAAAAACAGTATCTCTAACCGCATAGGTTATTTGACCAGTTTTAACACTCCCTATAACTTCATTCATCTCTGAAATATTTTCTTCTAAGCTTAACTCAGGATTAAATGATATAATTGAAGTTATGCTTTCAGGTACACTTTTTGTTGGTATAACAATAACATTTTTATCAGAGATTTCCCTTGCCTGCTCTGCAGCCATAATGATATTTTTGTTATTTGGGAAAACAAACACATTATTAGAATTTACAGAATTAATTGCATCTAATATATCATGTGTACTTGGATTCATTGTTTGTCCACCTTCAATAACAAAGTCTACCCCAAGATCCTTAAGTATATTTACAATACCATCTCCTGCGGCAACTGCAACCATTGCATATTCTTTTTCTGTTTCTATTACTACCTTGTCTAAAGAGACAGAATTCTTTTCATGGAAGTTCTCCTCTGATTCATTAGAAATAATACTTTCATGTTGTTCTCTCATATTATCTATTTTAATTTTAGAAAGCTCTCCAAGTTTCATAGCCTTATTAATAACATCTCCAGGCCTATTTGTATGAATATGTACCTTTATTAATTCTTCAGTTCCAACAACTACTAAAGAATCCCCAAAATTTAAAATTTCATTTTTAAAGTCATCAGGGTTTTGATTCTTAGTCTTTATAAAAAATTCAGTACAATATCCAAACTCAATTTCATTTGAAATAACTGAAGTTTTATCTACTTTCACCTCTTGCTTAATAGATGTACCTTCATCTTTAGATAGTATCTTTCCTTGAAGTCTTTTTATCATTCCAAGATATATAAGACATAAACCCTTTCCACCTGCATCTACTACTCCTGCTTGTTTGAGTGCTGGAAGCATATCTGGTGTTCTCGAAAGCGTCTCCTCTGCCTTTTCATGTACCTTAACTAAAAAGTCTTCGAAGTCTTCGATTTCCTGTGCGTAAAGCATTGATTCTTCTGCTGATTCTCTAGCAACAGTTAAAATAGTACCCTCTGTTGGTTTCATAACTGCTCTATATGCAGTAGCAACCCCTTCATTAAGTGCCTCTGCAAAAACGTCAGTATCAATCTCATCACTTTCTTTAAGCTTTTTTGCAATTCCTCTTAAAAGCTGTGATAAAATAACTCCTGAATTCCCACGTGCTCCCATAAGAGATCCCATAGATGCTGCATTTGCAACTGACTCTATAGTATCATCTGCAGCTTTTATCTCTTCAGCAGCTGACATTATAGTTGCTGACATATTCGTTCCTGTATCTCCGTCTGGAACTGGGAACACATTTAAGGAGTTTATATATTCCTTATTATTTTCTAGTTCATAGGCACCATTAATAAGCATTTCTTTTAATAGCTGCCCACTTAACGTAGTGTATTTCAATGTCTGTACCTCCTAGATTATACTCTAATACCTTGAACGTTTACTACTACCTTAGATACGTTTAAACCTGTTAAAGATTCTACCGTATACTTAACCTTTTGTATAATATTATCCGCTACAGTAGAAATCCTTGTGCCATATTCAACAATTATATATACTTCAACCTTTATAGAATCTTCCTCTAGTGTAGTTTTAACGCCACGACCTAGATTCTCCTTTTTTAAAAGTTCCCAAAATCCGTCACTAACTCTTTTTGATGCCATACCTACAACTCCATAACATTCCGTTGTAGCAACACCTGCTATATTTGCAAGTACCTCATCACTGTACTCAATTAAACCAAATTCAGTATTTGTTATTATCGCCATTTGCATAACCTCCCTAAATTTTTTTAAAGGGAATACTTCTTTTAACAAAAAGTACTTTATATAATTCTATATTAAAGATGTAATTTCTTCAAGCTAAATTATATTTTTACTGTAAGCTGTAAAGTAATTTACCTTTACAAAGTGGTAATATATATATATAATATATTATGTCATAAAATTTATTGCAATCCCATCATACATTATGATAAGATATATATGTTTGTATGAGGTATTTATTCGTCATAGGATGTAAGGAGGTGTTATATATGTCAAGAAAGTGTGAAGTATGCAATAAGGGATTATCATTTGGTATTCAATATAGCCACTCACATCGTAAGTCAAACAGAACTTGGGCGCCAAACCTAAAGAGAGTTAAGGCTGTTATCGATGGAACTACTAAGAGAGTGTACGTTTGTACAAGATGCCTACGTTCAGGTAAGGTTCAAAGAGCTCTTTAATAAAAAAATGTGCTTAACAGCACATTTTTTTTTAGTTTAACAGAGATATTGCCATATGCCATAGGATATAAGTCCAATTCCTGCTACTAATATCCAAAGCCAAAATGGAATTATTATAGCAAGTATCATGCCAAATCCTATAAGACACAGTGAAGGTGCAAGCCAATTTCTAAAAAGACATCTTATAAATTTTTTCCTTGACATCATTCCTCCCCCTTACTCTAAATAAAAAAAGTCCCCTAAGCGTCTTACTATTATTCTATGCAAACAAACAGTTTAGTTGACACTTAAGGAAACCTTTATACATTTAATTGTTTTATAACAATTAAACATCCCTCTTTAATTTCTATAGAAGCACTTTCACTTAAAAGTTCATTACAAGTTCCGAAAACAGACCCAAAATCAAAGCTTGCATTATTAAGTGGATATTTAAAACCTTTCAAAGTTATCCCTTTTATATTTTCAAAAAGCGGAACTATAGATACTGTATCTCCTATACTTCCATCTACCTGTAGAAATCCATTACATATATATACCTCTGCTGTTTCAGAAACGATTGATGCTGATATGCCCTTCTTTATTGTGTTATATAGCAAATGTATGTTTCCAAGGTTATGATCTAGTCTATCACCAATTCCACCTAAATAAATAACCTCAGTAGCACCAATCTGTAGTGCCTTATTAAGACAGAGTTCTGTATCTATATAATCTTTCTCACTAGGATATTTTTCAATTTTACTTCCTAGACTTTTAAAATATTCAAGAATATCTTCTCTAATTGAATCCATATCTCCTATTATATAATCTGGAAATAAACCTTCTTTATAGGCTATATTAGCCCCTCCATCTGCAGCTATTATGTAATCTGAATTTTCACATACATCCTTAATTTTTGAAGATGAAGTTATATTTCCATTTACTAATATAACCGCTTTCATTTTATTTACCCTTATTTAAAAACTCAACAACAGTTTCTGAAACATTTTCTGATCCAAAAACAGCTGATCCTGCAACTAGTATATTTGCTCCAGCTTCTATAATTTCCTTTGCATTACTTAATTTTATACCGCCATCTACTTCAATATCTACATTTAGTCCTCTAGAGTCAATTATAGACTTAAGCTCCTTTATTTTTGATATTGCTGATGGAATAAAGCTTTGTCCTCCAAATCCAGGATTTACACTCATTATTAAAACCATATCAACATCTTCTAAAATATAGTTTATTGTACTAAGATCAGTTGCTGGATTAAGAGCAACAGCGGCCTTTACTCCAAGTTCTTTTATTCTTTGAATTACTCTGTGAACATGCTTTGTTGCCTCTACATGGATACATATAATATCTGCTCCTGCCTTTGCAAAGTCTTCAACATAAGCTTCTGGATTTTCAATCATTAAATGTACATCAAAGATCATTTTTGATTTATTTCTTAATGATGATACCACAAGTGGTCCTATAGTTATATTAGGTACAAAATGTCCATCCATAACATCAATATGGAGATACTGTGCCCCTGCATCCTCTACTTTTTTTACATCCTCTATTAGATTTGAAAAATCTGCTGATAGAATTGATGGTGCTAATTTTATCATCTATTGCCCCTCCTATTGTCTTGAAGTTCTTCTAAAATATTTATATATGCTGTATATCTTTCCTGTGGAATCAATCCATTTTCTAGATCTTCTTTAATTTTACATCCTATTTCTTTATGATGTAAACATGATGAAAACTTACACTCGCCTACTTTAAATTCCTTAAATACGTATTGTAGTTCATCAGCTTTTATAAAACTTAAATCAATTGATGAAAAACCAGGAGTATCAACTATATAGGTATCATTTGACACTTCAATTAATTGTGCGTGTCTAGTTGTATGTTTTCCTCTACTTATTTTTTTGCTAAGACCTCCTGTTTCCATAATAATATCCTTTTGAATATTATTAGATATTGTAGATTTCCCTACACCTGAAGGTCCTGCAAATACAGATATCTTGCCTTTAAGTTTTTCTCTTAAGGCATCTATCCCCTCACCAGTTAGTGCATTTACTTTTAAAACATCATATCCTATAGTTTTATAAATCTTTTTAACTTTTTCAAATTCAAAGTCATCAAGGTCAGATTTATTCAAACAAATTGTAGCATCTATTCCGTAGTGCTCAATAACTATAAGTATCTTATTTAAAAGAGTATAATTAATATCTGGATCCTTTAGAGCAAATACAACTATTGCCTGATTTACATTTGCAACATTTGGTCTAATTAATAGAGATTCCCTAGTTTTTATCTCTTCTATTGTGCCGTGGGTTTCATCTATCATACTAATTGCTACTCTATCTCCAACAAGTGGAGTTAGTTTAGACTTTCTAAATTTCCCTCTAGCACTGCACTCTATTATTTCTCCCGACTCAACTCTTACATAGTAAAAACCTGCTATTCCTTTTACAATTACTCCTTGGTTCATAAACATCTCCTTACAAAATTACAAAATATACTGATTCATAATTTAATTATTTGTTTCTCCATTAGGTAAAGTCCCATTTTCAGTGTTACTTGTGTCATTCTCTTTATTTCCTCCATTATCCCCTTTGTTAGGCTTATTCCCTTTATTAGGTTTATTGGAGTTATCTTTATTATCTGTATTGCCTGTATTGTCAGTATTATCCTCATTATCAGGTGATTGATTTTCAACTATCTTATTTACTAGTATATCAACTGAACTGCCTTGTTTAAGTGAAGTTCCCTCTGAAACACTTTGTTCAATTATAACATTGTCAGGGTAATTTGAATCTGATCCATATTTTACACTACCAATATCTAATCCAGCATTTTTTAGAGCCGCTTTAACTTCTGATAAAGTCTTGCCTACTAATGATGGCACTCTTGAATACTTTTCCTTTTCACCTTGACTTACAACTATATTAATTTCACTTCCCTCTTCTACTTCCTCATTAGAATCAATTGATTGCGAAATAATCGCACCTTTATCTACTGAGCTACTATATCTTTCTGTTACTTTACCAATTGTAAGACCTACTGTTTTAAGTTCTGCCTCTGCCTCTTCAATAGTTAACTTTTTAAGATTAGGTACCTTTACAAGGGTTTTACCTTCACTAACTGTTATCTTTACCGTGCTTTTCTCTTTAACTTGCATTCCCTCATTTGGATAAACAGAAACAACTTCACCTGCTGGTTTATCACTTTTAACCTTTGTTACCTCAGCATTAAGCTTTTTTCCTTGAAGTAATTTTACAGCTTCTCCTTCAGTTAAACCCTGTACCTTAGGAATAACAACATCCTTTGGAGTAGTACTAGTCCAAAGTGCGAAACCCCCAATAAGAACAATTAGTAAAGTAGCCACTAATCCAAATGTAGCAACCGCTAACTTTTTCTTTTTACCACCTTTTAGCTTTGGCTTCTCTTTAATCTTTAACTTTCTACTTGTTTCATATTCATCTTCGAAGTCATCTTCCTCATAATCATCAAAATCCTCAGGTTCATCAACCCTATTATAACTTGATGTATTGATTTTAACAGTATGTCCCTGCATAGCTTTTTCTATTTCTTCTATAGGAATAACCCTTGTACTTTCATCAATATCTGCTGACAGCCCTACTCTTAAACTTGGATTCTTTTCAATAATATTAATATCTTTTATCATATCTGTAAGCGAAACATATCTTTTCAAAGGATCCTTTTGTGTTGACTTGATTAGTATGTCACAAACACCCTCTGGAATATCTTTCTTTATTTCTGATGGATTTTTTATTTCTTCCTGAATATGTTTAATTGCAACAGCTACAGGGCTTTCTCCATCAAAGGGAACCTTTCCTGTTAAAAGTTCATACATAACTATACCAAGTGAATATATATCTGTTCTGTTATCAGTAAAACTCCCCTTTGCCTGTTCAGGAGAAACATAATGAACAGATCCTAAAACAGTTTTTGTATTAGTCATTGTTGAACTTGTTGCGGCTCTTGCAATACCAAAGTCAGCAACTTTAACTACCCCTTCATCAGTTATAAGAATATTATGGGGCTTTATATCTCTATGAACTACTCCATTTTTATGTGCATGTTCTAGAGCCTTTGCTATCTGCTTTACTATATTTAAAGTTTCATCATAACTTAAACTCCCATGCTTTTTTATATAGTCCTTTAAGTTTATCCCCTCAATGTATTCCATTACTATGTAGCTTATTCCGTCTTCATTTCCTACATCATATACATTTACTATGTTAGGATGAGATAAGCTTGCAACTGCCTGAGATTCACTTTTAAACTTCTTTACAAAATCCTCATCTGACATGTATTCAGGTCTTAATATTTTTACTGCTACATTTCTATTTAGGAGCTCACATTTAGCCTTATATACTAATGCCATACCCCCATCCCCTACTTTTTCAAGTAAAGTATATCTGTTACCTAGTTTTTTGCTGTCAAAGTTATGCATCGTAATCCTCCTTTCTAGCAACGATAATAGAAATATTGTCCTTTCCCCCTCTTGCATTTGCAAGATTCAAAAGACTTTCTACCTGATTATCTTCACTTTTGACTATTTCTAATATTTCATTATCAGTAACGTGTCTTGTAAGACCATCACTACACATAATTAAGGTATCTCCTTTATTTAGGCTACCTTCATATGTATCAATAACTATATACCTATCAGTTCCTACCGCTCTTGTAATTATATTTTTCATTGGATGCACCTTTGCTTCTTCTTCTGTTATTGCACCTTTTTTCAAAAGTTCATTTATATAAGAATGATCTTCTGTGATTTGATGCATTATTTCACCTTTTAATAGATATGCCCTACTATCACCTACATGTCCTATATAAACATCATTTTTTAGTATAAGAGAAATTGTAATCGTCGTTCCCATTCCCTTTAAATCAGAATCATTTAAAGATTTTTCATATATTCTTTTGTTAGCTAGCAAAATAGCTTCCCTAATAAGTTCCTCTTTATTAGGATATACAGAAAAACTATTTTCTATAAAATCTTTAATAGAGGTCACTGCAATTTCACTTGCAATTTCTCCTCCACTGTGCCCCCCCATGCCATCTGCTACAATTAAGAGATAAAATTCATCATTTTTAAATGTTAGTATACTATCCTCATTTATATCTCTTACCATTCCAACATGGGTAATTTCTTTAACTATCATTAAAATCACCTCATTAGTCCAGCTCTTTAAGATACTGTCTTCTTAGCTGTCCGCAGGCCGCCTCTATGTCACTACCTAGCTCCCTTCTAACAGTAACTTCAATGCCTCTACTTTCTAGCATGTTTTTAAAAGCTTCCACTCTCTCTTTTTGAGACTTTTTATAATCCCTTTCCTTTACTAAGTTTATAGGAATTAAATTTACATGACATAGCAGTCCTTTTAGTAAGGCAGAAAGTTCCCTTGCATTTTCTAAATGATCATTTACACCATCTATTAAAGAATACTCAAAGGTTATTCTTCTATTTGTTTTATTAATATAATATCTACATGCATCTAATAATTCATCTAAACTATACTTTTTAGCTATTGGCATTATATTTCTTCTAAGTTCATCATTTGGAGAATGTAAAGATATCGCTAAGGTTACTTGGTTATTTTCATCTGCTAGTCTTCTGATTTCAGGTACAAGGCCACAGGTAGAAATCGTAATATGTCTCATCCCTATATTAAGCCCTTCCTTTGAATTAACAAGCTTTAAAAACTTCATAACATTTTCATAGTTATCAAAAGGCTCTCCAGTTCCCATAAGAACAATATTAGATATACTCTCTCCTGTATCTTTTTGCACCTTTAATATTTGACCAATCATTTCCCCAGATGTTAAATCTCTGTTTTTACCTCCAATAGTAGAAGCACAAAAAGTACATCCCATTCTACACCCTGCTTGAGTTGAAATACAAATTGAATTTCCATGCTTATATCTCATAAAAACACATTCAATAATATTTCCATCCTTCATTGCCATAAGATATTTTCTTGTTCCATCTACCTTGGATTCTTCCATGCCTACAATATTCATATTACATATATAAACGTCATTTTTCAACTTTTCTCTTAGATCTTTTGATAGATCTGTCATTTCATCAATATTTTCAATTGATCGATGAACCCACTTAAATATTTGCTTTGCTCTAAATGGTTTTTCTCCTATAGTTTCTAAATAAGACTTTATTTCATCAATTGTTAAATTTCTTAAATCCACTAAATCACCTTTTTCTTCTTAGTTTTGCAATAAAGAAACCATCTGTATCATAAATCCCTGGAAGAAGCTTTATATATCCTTTTTTTGCAGAATCAATATTAAAAGGAACAAACTCTGATATATCTACCATCTCAAAATTATTATTTTCCTTAAGAAAATCTTCAATAATGTCTTCATTTTCTTCCTTTGTAATTGTGCAGGTACTATAAACAATTTCTCCCTTTGGCTTTACATATTTAGATGCATTTTTTAAAATTTCCCTTTGAATTTTTGTAAGAGAAATAATATCCTCTTCTTTTATATTCCATCTTATCTCAGGTTTCTTTCTAATTATTCCAAGTCCTGAGCATGGAACATCTACTAATACTTTATCCGCATAATCTAAATACTCTTCGTTAAAAATAGTTGAATCAAATAGCTTTTCTTTTATAATGTTTATTCCAAGTCTTTCAGCAGAGTCCTTAATAAGATTTAACTTGTGTTCATGTATATCAAAGGAATTAATCTCTCCAATATTTTTCATAATCTGAGCCATATATGTGGATTTTCCACCTGGGGCACTACATAAATCTATTACTTTATCTCCTTCATTTGGTGATAAACAAATAGCTGCTAGCATTGAACTTTCATCTTGAACAGTAAATAAACCATTTAGAAACTCTTCACTTTTTTCTAGGGAACTTAGGCCTTTAACTTTAATAGAATCCTGCACTTTTCCAAGCTCTACTTTGCAGCCCTTTTCAATTAGAATATCTGAAAGATATTCCCTAGAAGTTTTAAGTGTATTTACTCTTAAAGTCAGCATTGGAGTTTTATTGCTTTTTTCCATTATATTCTTTGCTGTCTTTTCACCGAAGTCTTTAATAAGTTTTTGAACAAACCATTCCTCCTGTGAATATTCTACAGCCATTTTCTGAATTTTGTTTTGGATTTTTATATTATAAAATTCATCCCTATTTCGAAGTATAGTCCTTAGAATTCCATTAACAAAGGATGCATCACGAGGTTCCTTTACTTTTGTCATCTCAACAGCTTGATTAACCGTTGCAAAATCAGGTACCCTATCTAAAAAATATATTTCATATATCGCTGTTCTAATACAACATAAAGTCCATACAGATATCTTCTTTATCTTTATTTTAGAAAACTTTTTTATAATGTAGTCTAACCTTTTTTTCCATCTAATCGTCCCATATAGAATTTCAGTTGAAAACCCTCTATCTGAAGGCTCTAATTCATACTTTTTAAAGTAATAATTAAGCTTAAGATTAGAATAGGCACCTTTAGATTCTATATCAAATAGTGTTTTAACTGCAACATACCTTGCCTTATCCTCCATACGTTCCTCCAATTCATAAATATAACTTTATTTCTTATATAAATCTATATATAAAAACTATCACTAAATAATTATATATTTTATTGTTCCTTTTGACTAGAAATATAATCAATAATACTTAAAAGGGTAAAACCGAAAATTCGGCTTTACCCTTTAGCTAGTCATTACTTCTGTTAAAGATAAGAATTAATCTTAAAAGCTCTAGAACTGATACTAATGCTGCTGCAACATATGTTAGTGCTGCTGCATCTAAAACCTTTTTGGATCCCTTTACTTCTTCTCTACTTAGAATAGCATTTTTCTCAAGCATAGTAAGTGCACGTGAACTTGCATTAAATTCAACAGGTAGAGTTATTACCTGAAATGCAACTGCACAAGTAAAGAAAATTATCCCTAGCAGTATTAAATTTGAAGCTTGAAAAAATATCCCTGCTAGAACTAATATCCATGAAAGGTTTGATCCTATATTGGCAACCTTAAAAATTCTGTGTCTAATCATTAGTGGTGTGTAGGATGTAGCATGCTGAATTGCATGACCTGTTTCATGTGCAGCAACGCTTATTGAAGCAAGTGAGTTTCCATAATATACATCCTCTGAAAGCCTAACTACCCTAGAAATTGGATCATAGTGATCAGATAATCTTCCTCCAGAAACCTCTATAGGAATAGTATATAACCCATTACTGTCAAGCAATCGCCTAGCAACACTGTAACCTGTTTCTCCACTTACAGATGGTACCTTTAAATACTTATTAAAAGTTGACTGTACCTTAAACTGTGCGTACAATGATAAAATTATAGCTGGTACTATAATTATGTAAGATGAATACATTTTAAATCACCTCTATTTTAGTATTTCTCCAGAAGCCAATGTATTTCCATTTAGAAAACTTGCTACATCTAATCTTTTTCCCCCGATTTTTTGAAGCTCTTTAATTAGTATTGCACCACTTTTTGCTTTAACGAGTATTCCTTCTTTATCAACCTTAATAATTTCACCTATATCGCCATTAAAATCATCACTGACATATGATGCACTCCAAATTTTTATAACTAAATCATTATAATAAGTATATGCACCTGGCCAAGGAATTACTCCCCTAATTAGATTGTATATTCTCTTTGCATCATCATTCCAATTTACATGGCCAAGGTCCTTTTTCATCATGTGTGCATAGGATGAGATAGAATTATCTTGTTTTTCACCTTTAATATTGCCATCTTGAATTTTATCAAGGGCCTCAACTAAAAGGTTACCTCCAAGGTTCATAAGTCTATCATGAAGTTCCCCTGCTGTTTCAGAGTCTCCAATTGTAATCTCTGACTTTAAAAGCATATCTCCTGTATCAAGACCTTCATCCATTTGCATTATTGTAACTCCTGTTACACTATCACCATTAATTATTGTCCAGTTTATAGGTGCTGCACCTCTTAGACTAGGCAAAAGTGATGCATGAACATTTATACATCCATACTTTGGAATATTAAGTATTTCGCTAGATAGTATTTGCCCATAAGCAACAACAACTATTACATCTGGATTTAAGCTTTTAATATATTCTATAACTTCTTTTTCTTCTTTAATTTTGTTTGGTTGAAGAACCTCTATATTATGTTTAACTGCAACTTCCTTAACAGGTGTAAACTGCATTTTTTGCCCTCTACCCTTAGGTTTATCAGGCTGAGTCACTACGCATAATACATCATGTAAATTTACAATACTTTCAAGTGAATACGCTGCAAAGTCAGGAGTTCCCATAAAAACTACTTTCATATTATATTTGAGCCTCCTTATTTATTAACTTTATCAACAAATAATACACCATTTAAATGATCTAATTCATGACAGAATGCTCTAGCAAGAAACCCTTCTCCCGTAACTACAATTTCATTACCATTTTCGTCTTGTGCTTTAACAGTAACAACATTTGGTCTTTCAACCTGTTCAAATACTCCTGGAATACTTAAGCATCCTTCATCATCTGTTTGACTACCTTCACTTGATATAATTTCAGGATTTATTAATTTGTAAACACCATTACCATCACCAATGTCTATAACTACAACATTCTTCAGTATTCCTATTTGTGGTGCAGCAAGACCTACTCCCTCAGCTGCATTCATAGTTTCTATCATATCTTCAATAAGTATTCTTAATTTGTCATCAAACTTATCAACATTTCTACTTTTTTTCCTTAATACTTCGTCACCCATTTTTCTTATTTCTCTTAATGCCATTATTTTTTCCTCCTTAAGTTAATGTATAGGGATCTATATCTATCATAAAGTTTATATCTTTATTTTGCATGTTTTTTTGTATTAAATCAAGAACCTTAACTTTAATACTATCAACATTTCCTTTAAAAATCATATGCCATCTATATTTATCCTTAATTTTTAAAAGATGACATGGTGATGGTCCAATTACAACAATGTCTTCATTTTTAACATTTTCTTTTATCTTATCACCTATATAGTTTACTTTTCCCTCCAAAGTAGAAGGATTTTCACATGTAAACAGAACATGCATAAGATTTGAAAATGGAGGATAATTTAAAAGTCTCCTAATTTCTATTTCCCTATTGTAAAAACCATCATAATCATGATTCATTGCATATTGAAGAGCATAATGAGAGGGAGTATATGTTTGAATAATTACCTTACCCTTTTTATTTCCTCTTCCTGATCTTCCTGAAACTTGAGTTAAAAGCTGAAATGTTTTCTCTGATGCTCTAAAATCAGGTATATTAAGACTTATATCAGCGGAAATTACCCCAACCAAGGTAACATCTGAAAAGTCCATACCCTTTGATACCATTTGTGTACCTATAAGTATATCCTTCTCTCTATTTTTAAACTCTTTATAAATCTTTTCATAGGATCCTTTTTTCCTTGTTGTATCTACATCCATTCTACTAATTTTAGCATTACTAAAATACTTCTCAACTTCTTTTTCAACTTTTTCCGTTCCTGCACCAAAGTATTTAATATATTTACTACTACATTTAGGACATATACTAGGTATATCATACTGCCTACTACAGTGGTGACACTTTAATTTTCTACTTCCTTGATGAAGGGTAAGTGTAACACTACAACTTTCGCACTCACATACATAGCCACAGCTTCTACATGATACAAATGTCGAATGTCCACGCCTATTTAAAAATAGTATTGTTTGATCATGAGACTTTAAGTTATTCCCTATACCTGTATATAGTTCTCTACTAAACATAGACTTATTGCCAACTAATAACTCATTTTTCATGTCTATTAACTTAACCTCTGGTAAGGGTATGCTTTTAACCCTCTTACTAATTTTAATAAGTGCATACTCTCCGTTTTTTGCTTTATAATAGGACTCAATTGAGGGTGTTGCAGATCCAAGTATAAGTATACCCCCAGAACGTTTAATTCTAAAACTTGCAATATCATGGGTTAAATATCTTGGACTACTTTCAGATTTATATGAAAACTCATGTTCCTCATCCATTATTATTAACTTTAAATCTTTAACTGGAGCAAAAACTGCAGACCTTGCACCAACTACAACTTTATAATATCCACTTTTTATCTTTCTAAACTGATCATACCTTTCACCATCTGAGAGCCTACTATGTAGAATTGCAACTTTGTCTCCAAATCTACCTTTGAATCTTTCAACAGTTTGAGGGGTTAAAGCTATTTCTGGAACCATAATAATAGAACCATAATCTTCACTAATAAACTTTTCTACCAAGTTTAGGTATATTTCTGTTTTTCCACAACCTGTAACTCCGTGAATTAAAACTGTTCTCTTACCATACTTAAAGTTTTCAATTACTGTATTTATTGCATATTCTTGATCAGCAGTCAGAGAGAATCTACCATACTTATAGTCTTCTGTAATAGGTGATCTGTCTATTTCCTCTTGAGACTTAATCAATACTCCCTTTTCTACTAATGATCTAACAATAGAATTTGATGTAGAAAATTTATCTACTAGCTCTGGTATACTAAAATACCTTTGTTTACTATCTAGCAAAAACTTTACCAGCTCTATTTGTTTCCTAGCTTTGCTAGATGAAAAGTTTAGAAACTCTAAAGCTTCCTCATTACTTTTTAAAGAGTAAACTGATATCTCTTTTTTATTACTTTTCTTTATAAAATCTCTAGTATATTTAATACACCCTATCCTTTCAAGAGAAAGTATATCTCCTGTTTTTATCTTATAACTGGCTTCTTTTTTTAGAGCTTCAAATGTTATAGTTTTATGCATTTCTATAATTTCTAAAACTTCTTTAAGCTTTTTAGTAAGACTATCATTTGCTTTTACATACTCTATAAATACTACCTGTTTAACGGCTTTTTTAGGTGGAATCATTAACTTTAATGCTTCACTTAAAGTACAAAGATATTTATTTTTAATATATTTTGCAAGATCTAAAAGGTCATTTTCTATATTTAAATCCTCATCAGAAATATCTGCGATTTTTTTTAGCTTTCCACTAGCAAAACTACTCTCGCCTTTTATATCTACTACATACCCCTCTATATAGTTATTATACTTACCAAAGGGAACAATTACATTTGAACCTTTTTCTATAAATTCTTCTAATTCACTTGGAATATAATAGTCAAATCCCCTATCTACTTCCCTAGATGAATTTGATATAATAACAGATGCTACCTTCATATTTCACCCCCTAAATCTTAGAAAAAAAAAGCGCCTTAGCGCTTAATTTCTAATATTTTATCTAGGATATTATTTGCTGCTTCGTCCTTAGTAAGAATATCATATGATATAATATCATCATTTGTTATGATACTTATTTTGTTAGTATCAACGTCAAATCCTGATCCCTTGTCTAAAACATCATTAGCAACTATCATATCAAGGTTTTTCTTGCTTAGCTTAAGCTTTGCATTGTCTAAAACATTATTAGTTTCCGCTGCAAAGCCTACTATTATTCTACTACCTTTAATACTTCCAACTTCAAGTAATATATCCTTGTTTTTTCTCAAAGGCAATGTCATGCTATCCTCTGATTTCTTAATCTTAATAGAACTATAGTCAAGTGGAGAATAATCTGAAACAGCTGCTGCTTTTATTACTATATCCGCTGACTCTAGATTATCCATAACAGCTTTGTACATATCCTCACTACTATAAACATTTACTACATCTATAAACTTTATTGGACTTAAAGATGTAGGTCCAGTGATAAGAGTAACATTAGCTCCTCTATCCCTCGCTGCACGAGCAATAGCGTATCCCATTTTTCCTGAGGATTTATTTGAAATAAATCTAACTGGGTCTATATCTTCTCTAGTTGGCCCAGCAGTAATTAATATATTCTTACCCTTTAGGTCCTTATTAGAATGTAGAAGCATCTCAACATATTCTACTATAACCTCCGGTGATTCCATTTTCCCTCTACCTACATCTCCGCATGCAAGTCTTCCTGATAATGGTTCTATAAAATGATATCCATAGCTTTTTAGATTTTCTATATTTCTTTGAACAATAGGATTCTCATACATAGCAGTATTCATAGCTGGAGCTATTACTACTGGAGCCTTGGTTGCCATTACAGTTGTAGATAGCATATCATCAGCTATTCCATTAGAAATCTTACCTATTATATTAGCAGTTGCAGGTGCAATTAAAAGTACATCTGCCCTTTTAGCAAGTGCAATATGTTCAACATCAAAACTATTCGGTCTATCAAACATATCTGTAGTTACAGGATTTAAACTTAAGGATCTAAAACTAAGTTCCGATGCAAACTCCTGAGCAGCTTTCGTCATTATAACGTGAACATCTATATCCTTTTTTTTAAGTCTGCTTACAATATCTAAAGCCTTGTAAACAGCAACTCCCCCTGTTACTCCTATAACAACAGTTTTTTTACATCTCATTGTAAACTCCTACTTTATACCTGACTTTAATGATTCAAAAACAAGTTTTCCCTCATTAATCTCATTAACCGCAAGAGTAACAGGCTTTGTTGATGGTATATCAACTAGTGACTCATCTCCATCTATTATATCTCTTGCTCTTTTAGCTGCAATAACAACTAGTGAATATCTATCTCCCACCTTATCTAGTAGATCAATAATTGGTGGATTTATCATTGAATTACTCATAATTATTAAACCTCCTGTAATACATCCATATGGTCTTTAATTCTATTTATTTTGCACTTTTCAGCAGTTATTATACTTTCAATCTTTGAAACCGCATTTTCAACAGTATCATTTAAAACAGCATAATTATACTTTTCAGCAAGCTTTATTTCATCAGCAGCTGAACTAAATCTTTTGTTTAAAGTTTCCTCAGTTTCTGTTCCTCTTCCTATGATTCTACTTTTAAGTTCATCTAATGATGGTGGCATAACAAATATAAATACACCATCACTAAAGCTTTCTTTTATATTTAAAGCTCCCTGTGTATCTATTTCAAGTATAATATCATAACCACTATTTAGTGTTTCTTCAACGTAAGATTTTGGCGTACCATAAAAGTTTCCGTACACATTTGCATACTCTAAAAACTTATCTTCTTTAATCATTTTTTCAAACTCTTCTTTTTCCGTAAAGAAGTAATTAACTCCGTCAACTTCTCCCTCTCTTGGAGCCCTTGTAGTGCAAGATATAGAAAGTCTAACACTTTTGTTTCTTTCTAAAAAAGCCTTACAAATTGTTCCTTTACCTGCTCCAGATGGACCTGAAAGTACAACAAGTATTCCCTTCCCCATTTTATTCACCCTATCTATAATTATTCTTCGTTTTCTTCAACCTCAACTTCTGTATCCTTAACAACAAGTCTATGGGCAACTGTTTCTGGTTGAACTGCTGAAAGTATTATATGATCGCTATCAGTTATAATAACTGCTCTAGTTCTTCTTCCGTATGTAGCATCAATAAGCATACCTCTATCTCTAGCTTCCTGAATTATTCTCTTTATTGGTGCTGATTCTGGACTGACAATAGCTACTATTCTATTTGCTGAAACTATATTTCCAAATCCTATGTTTATTAACTTAATAGACATTTTTAGCCTCCCCTTATTCTATGTTTTGAATTTGTTCTCTAATTTTTTCGATTTCACTTTTTATATCAACAACTGTTTTTGTAATAAGAAGATCATTCGCTTTGGAACCTATAGTATTTGTTTCCCTATTCATTTCTTGAATTAGAAAATCAAGCTTTCTACCTACAGAATCATTACTGTTTTTTAGAGTATCTTTTAGTTGAAGTATATGGCTCTTTAGTCTTACTATTTCTTCTGTTATACTACATTTGTCTGAGAAAAATGCAACTTCATTAAGAAGCCTTGCTTCGTCTACTTCAATTTCCCCTAAAAACTCATTTATTCTTTGAGTTATCTTTTCTCTGTATTCACTAACTACAGTAGGTGATCTTTCTTCTATTGTGTTCATCATAGATAGAATATCATCACATCTATTTAATACATCTTCACTTAATTTTTCTCCTTCAACTTGTCTCATGTCGACAAACATATTAAGTGCTTCACTTAAAGCCAAGGATAATACCTTATAAATTTCTTCTAAGTCCTCTTCATTTTTTTCAACTACTATAACATCTGGTGCCTTAGAAACTAATGATAATGGTATATCCTCTGTTATACCTAATAAATTCTTTATATGGGAATAAGCATTATAATATGCTTTTGCCATATTATCATCTACTTTTATTGATACATCTTTTTCACTTGAATCTTCTAATGTAATATAGACATCTATTTTACCACGTGAAACTTTAGATGTAATTTCTTTTCTTATCCTATCTTCTAAAGAATTAATCATTCTCGGAAGCCTAATGTTTATATCTAAGTACCTATTATTTACTGACTTTATCTCAACATTAAAGCCTTTTCCATCTGATTCTGCACTTCCTCTTCCATACCCTGTCATGCTTTTTATCATATTTTCACCTACAGTCATACCTATATTATTAATTATTAGCCGTTTTGTTTATTTTCTGCCACCCTTTGGCGTTTTCCTTCTAATTATACATAATTACTAATGATTATATCAAGTTTTATTTGGTTTTTATATTAAGTTTTATTATACTACTACTTCACCATCACATATAAATTCAGCAGGCCCTTCCATATACACCTTACCATCAGTATATTCAATAATCATATTTCCTGCAAAAAGCTTTGCAGTTACCTTATTATTATTAATTCCTCTAGTTATTCCACTAACTACACTAGCACAGGTTCCTGTACCACATGCAAAGGTAATTCCTGCACCTCTTTCCCAGGTTCTTACCTCTATGTTGTCTCTATCTATATACTTAACAAAATTTACATTTGTGTTATTTTCAAACTTTTCTAAAGTCTCAATAACAGCACCACTTTTTATAACTTCATCAGCATCAATATTATCAACATAAACTACAGTATGTGGAACCCCTAGAAGCATTGTTGTTGAGCTATAATCCTTATCATTAACTGATAAAACATAGTTTTTATTGTCCTCATCGCCTCTAAATGGAATATCTTCTTTAGCGTAGCTAAAGACTCCCATATCTATTTTTATACCCTTAACTATATTATCCTCGACATTAAGATAAGCAGTTAATATTCCAGCGCCAGTTTCAATTGTTATTACTTCCTTATTAACTATTCCCTTTTCATATACATATTTAGCAAAACATCTTATGCCATTTCCGCACATACTAGCATAACTTCCATCTGAATTAATTATCTCCATTTTTGTGTCAGCTAAACTTGATTTATATACAACTAATAGACCATCTGCCCCTAATGAAAAATTTCTATTACATACCTTTTTCGCAAGAGAGTATATATCTTCTCCATTTAAATTACTTTCCTCTACTACTATAAAATCATTTCCAAGACCATGCATTTTCGAAAACTTCATATAAACCCCTCCTGAGCTAAAGATAAATTAATGTTTCTAAGTTGCACTTTTTATATTATTATATTACTATAACTGAAATCAATTAAACATACAAATTTATTTTTATGGAGGTACAATATGCCATTTGACGGATTTTTTACCAATAGTATAGTAAAAGAATTATCCCTTTTATCGGATGGAAGAATAGATAAAATTCACCAACCTACAAAGGATGAAATTATTCTTTATATTAGAAAGGATAAAAAAGCATACAAGGTATTATTTTCTTGTAATCCATCCTTTCCAAGGGTACATATAACAGAAACTGATAAAGAGAACCCTTTAGTTCCTCCTGGATTTTGTATGGTACTTAGAAAATACATTGCAGGTGCAAAATTAAAAGGTGTTAATCAGATTAATTTTGATAGAATTGTAGATTTTGAAATTGAGGGAAGAGATGAACTTGGATATCCTCTTACATTTCACCTAATAATAGAAATTATGGGTAAGCATAGCAATATCATTCTAATAAACGATAAAGAAAAAATAGTAGACTCTGTTAAACACATAACTTCTGAAACAAGTAGATATAGAACTGTACTTCCATCATTTGATTATATATCTCCACCTTTATCAGGCAAGGTAAGTCCTTTAAATATTACTAAAGATGAATTTGACAAATACTTAAATTCAAAGGACTTAGAAACTGCATCTAAGGCTATTATGTCAAGTTTTCTTGGAATATCTAAAAAGTTTTCAGATGATGTTACTGAGAATTATAAAAATACAAAACTTATAGAGCTTTTAGCAGATGAAAGGGATACTATATCATCAAATTTTTTCTATTATATGGCCAAAGTAAAAAGCTGTAGTTTCAACTATAGAATCTATTATAATAATGACTTAATGAATGATTTTTATTGTCTCCCATTAAAAAGCTATAATGGACTTACATCCATAGACTTTGACTCTCCATCAAAATTACTTGATAGCTTCTATGGTCAAAGAGATCTTAAAAATTCTCTTAAACAAAAGTATAGCGATCTTTTCAAATTAATATCTAACCTATACGATAGAACACTGAAAAAGATTCAAATACACAAAGAAAAGCTTATAGAATGTAGTAATTATGAGACATATAAAGTTTATGGAGATATTTTAATGGCTAATCAGTTTTCTCTAGAGGATGGAATGAAAAGTGTAACCCTTCAAAACTTCTACGATGAAAACCTTAATGATATAACCATTCCACTTGATGATGATATTTCAATAAATCAAAATGCTCAAAAATATTATAAGAAATATAATAAAGAAAAAATAACAATAGAAACAGTAACCCTACAACTTAAGGAAGCTGAAGATGAAAAGCTTTATCTTGAAAACATTCTTTATAATGTAGAAAATGCTAATGATATAGAAACACTTGAAGAAATTAAATCTGAACTTTCATCTATTGGATACATAAAAAAGAGAGGAAAACAATCAAAAGGAAGTAAAAAGTCACTTCCTCATCACTTTGTATCCAGTGATGGATATGATATATATGTAGGTAAGAACAATAATCAAAATGATTATCTAACAACTAAGTTTGCTGTATCAAGTGATATATGGCTTCACACTAAGGAGATTCCAGGCTCCCATGTAATAATAAAATCAAAATCAGGGGAAGTATCAGATACAGCTATTTTAGAAGCTGCAAACCTTGCAGCATATCATAGCAAGGGTCAAAATTCTACTAATGTACCAGTAGATTATACTGAAAAGAAAAACGTAAAAAAACCTTCCGGTGCAAAACCTGGAATGGTTATATACACTACTAATAAAACTATATATATAACTCCTGATGAAACCAAAGTAAAGTCACTAACAAAGCTTAGTAAATAAGAAAAACCTAAGGTATTTAACTACCTTAGGTTTTATTTTTAATTAATTATCATTAGTAAGGTTTAATTTTTCTATAACTATAAATATAATATTTAATAGTATTGCAACTATTGTTGCAAGACCCATTCCACTTAGCGGAACTCCTATATTTACCTTAACTCCACTTAAACCAATTACCATTATAATAGAAGTTAAAATCAGATTTCTTGACTTTGAAAAGTCTACCTTTTGTTCTATAAGAACTCTAAGTCCTGCAACTGCAATTGTTCCAAATAAAAGCAAGCTTATTCCACCCATTACTGGAGTTGGTATAGTTCTTATAATCTCAGTAAGTTTACCTGATACAGATAGAAGTATTGAGAATACCGCAGCTCCTCCTATTACCCATACGCTATAAACTCTAGTTATTGACATAACTCCAATGTTTTCTCCGTATGTTGTTGTTGGAACTGATCCAAAGCATCCTGATAGCATTGTTGAAATACCATCTCCAAGTAGCGATCTGTGTAGTCCTGGTTCTTCTTCTAGCTTTCTTCCTACTAGATTACCTGTAACAATTAGGTGTCCAATATGCTCTGCAAGTACAACAAATACCGCAGGTAAAATTGTAAATATAGCAACTGAGCTAAATTTCGGAGTTGTAAAATGTGGTAGTGCAAACCATGGTGCATTTACAACTGCTGAAAAATCTACTACTCCAAGTGCAACTGATAAAATATATCCAGCTGCTACTGATATAAGTACTGGTATAACCTTTAAGAATCCTCTAAACATCATTGAACCAAAAATAGCAATAGCAAGAGTTACAACTGATATAGTTATATTTGTTGTATTTAATGCCCCGTTTTTTGGAATGAACCCTGCCATATCAGCAGCTACTGGCCCAAGTTCTAATCCCATTACTGCAAGTATTGCTCCCATTGCAGCTGGTGGGAAGATAAGATTAATCCAATTAATTCCTGTTTTCTTTACTATAAGTCCGACAATTGAGAATACTGCACCTGCAGTAATAAAACCTCCTAAAGCATACTCATATCCTTGTGAACCAATTATTGCAGCAGCTGGTGCTATAAATGCAAAGCTTGATCCTAGATATGAAGGAATTCCTGCTTTAGTAATTGCAATGTATAGTAGTGTTCCTATACCATTAAACAGTAGAACTGTTGCTGGATCTACTCCTAGTAAAATCGGAACTAAAACTGATGATCCAAACATTGCAAACATGTGTTGAAGACTTAGTGGTAGAGCCTTAATAAAAGGTAGTGTTTCTCTAACATCTACAAAGTCTTTCTTTGTTAGTTCTTCTTTCGTTTGATTCATATTTGTTTCCCCCTTATTCTTTTGGGAGAGCCATTTTGACTCCCTTTTTAGTCTCTCTGGACTAAATTAAAAGATTATTCACTTTCGCTTATGATAACCCTATCAATTCCATCAATTTCTTTTAGTTCAACCTGAACTATTTCATCAATGGATGTTGGAACATTTTTCCCAACATAATCAGCTCTTATTGGAAGCTCTCTGTGACCTCTGTCTATTAATATTGCTAATTGAATTGAATTTGGTCTACCTATATCTATAATAGCATCTAGTGCTGATCTAACTGTTCTTCCTGTGTATAAAACATCATCTACTAATACAACTATTTTATTAGATAAATCTGAAGGTATATCTGAATCATTAACCTTAGGTTCATAATTTTTCTCTGATAGGTCATCTCTATAAAGAGTTATATCTAAGGTTCCAATCTCTACCTTAGTTCCTTCAAATTCTTCTATATAGCCAGCTATTCTTTTAGCTAGTGGTACTCCTCTTGTTTTTATACCTACTAAAACAATGTTTTCTACACCTTTATTCTTCTCTATTATTTCATGAGAAACTCTAATCAAAGCTCTATTTATACTTTTTTCATCAAGCAATTGTGCTTTAACTTTCACTTAATCCACCTCCTAAGCATATAAAAAAACTTCCTGCATAACTGCAAGAAGTACAAATAACCATAATAATAGTATCTTCTCCTTACAGCCTCACTGGACTAGTTTAAAGGTTTCTACTTAGCTACATTATAATACACAATTCTATTTTAATCAACTATTTTCAACATTCCTTATTCTGCTAAGAACCCTTTTAAAGTCATCTGGAATATCAGATGAAAATTCAACATACTCCCCTGTTCTAGGATGCATAAACCCTAGTGTTCTAGCATGTAGGGCTTGACCCTTTATATTAAATTTTTGCTTTTTAAAGCCATATACAGGGTCTCCAACTAATGGATAACCTAAATGTGCCATGTGAACCCTTATTTGATGTGTTCTTCCTGTTTCAAGTCTTGCTTCTATTAAAGTATTTCTTTGAAATCTTTCAATAACTTTAAAATGGGTAATTGCATGACGGGAATTCTTCTCTGTTATAGCCATTTTCTTTCTTTCTACTGGATGTCTTCCAATTGGTGCATTTACTGTGCCACTATCTACCTTAATTACTCCTTCTGTTAAAGCAAGATAACATCTTTTTACCGTATGATTTTTTATTTGTTCAGAAAGACTTCTATGTGCCATGTCATTTTTTGCAATAACTAATACACCTGAGGTATCCTTATCTATTCTATGTACTATTCCAGGTCTTATAACTCCATTAATACTTGATAGGTTATTGCATTTATATAAAAGAGCATTAACTAGTGTACCTGTATAATTCCCTGCAGCAGGATGAACAACCATTCCCTTAGCTTTATTAACTACTGCAATATCATCATCTTCATAAATTATATCTATATCTATATCTTCAGCTATTAGTTCGAGATTTTTAGGCTCAGGGATAGTGATTTCTAAAGAATCATTTTCTTTAGTTTTATAATTACTTTTTATTATTTTACCATTTACTTTTACAGTCTCATCATCTATTAGCTTCTTAATTTGGGATCTTGACATATCCTCAATATTTTCGCTTAAGTAAACATCTATTCTTTTATTTGCATCCTCTTTATCTATAGTAAAGTTAAGTATTTCTTCAAACATTTTTTCCTCCTAATCTTCCTTAGAGAATAATATAGCAATAGCCATTAAAGTTGTTCCGCACACAACACTTATATCTGCTATATTAAATACAGGCCAGTCAAATATATCCTTTATGTAAAAATGAAAAAAGTCTACAACATATCCTAGATATATTCTATCTATTAAATTTCCAACAGCCCCTCCTATAATTAAGATAAGGGATATTCTTAAAAGTTTTGTTATTTTCTTATGTCTATATAAATAAACAATTAATGAAATAATCACTATAGCCGTAAGACCTATTAGTATAAATTTTTGATCCTTAAAAATGCCAAATGCTGCTCCTCTATTTTCTAGATACGTTAAAGAAAACATACCCTCTATGAGAACCTTATCATTACCACCTTCAAAGAAAAACTTAGCCATATACTTTGAAAACTGATCAAGGAGTATTATCCCAAGTATAAATAGAGCGTTAAACATAAAAACCCCACCTTTGATTTATCATTACTATTAAATAATATAGTAATGCATAGACTCTTTCAAGTAAAATACACTATAATTCCTTTAAAAAAAGAGGCATCTGCCTCTTTTATAATTGGTTTCTATATTCCTCATTACTAATTTCTTCTATCTTTTCTACGCATCCTGGTACAATATAGTTAGGATCTTGCATATTAATTGTTAACTCATCGCTCATATATGCTCCATTTTCTTCTTCTAACTCTTCATATACATCATAGAAATTTCTTAATGTAGCTTCACTAGTATAATTCTGCTTAACTGGAAGATTTACCGTACCCTCAATTGCACAATCTGCACAGGATGTTGTATATGGAAGTATTTCAAGCCTTTCTGGTTCAATACCTTTACCACACATTTCACATGTTCCATAGTTTCCTTCATTTATTCTATCTAAAGCATCTTCAATTTTATTAGTTAATTCTCTTTGGTTATTAATTAATGCAATGTTTAATTCTTTATCAAAAAGCTCTGTTCCAATATCAGCAGGATGATTAGTAACCTGAGAATGATTAACCGAAAATGCTGGGTCATTAACATCTCTTATTCTATCCGCTAGTGAACCTATTGTTTTCATTGTTTCATCTTTATAGGATTCAAGTTTATCTTCCATATTATTTATAAATTTACCATTCACATATATCACCTCTACCTTAGTTTAAGCTGAACTAGTTTAACCATTTCTGCAATTACCTCACTTATAACCGGAAGGTTTAGTACTACTATTTTCTGAAGGAGATATATAAGTACCGCACCTAAAATAGTAAATCCAACTGCAAGACCAAATCCTTTAGCAGCACCTGATAAAAAATTAAGGATAATCATTCTGCGAGGTTTTTGCATTAGATCTACATAGTCTGCAAGTCTTGCTCTTTCAAAATGCTCAGAAATTGCCCTTAGAAGATCATCATAATCTTCCCTACTGCTACTTTCTGATGAATTTGTGTTTTTGTTAGACATACCTTTACCTCCCATTATATTTTCTACCAATATGTCGAATTATATGTGTTATAAAAAAGCACCATGTGCTACATATTGTTCCAAATAAATTAAAAAAAATTAATTTTTTATAAAAAATAAAAGAGGTAACCTTTGTTACCTCTTTTATTCTTTATTCTATAACTGATGAACATCTAGCACATAGAGTTGGATGATTACTATCCTCTCCTATCGTACTACTAAATATCCAACATCTTTCACATTTTTCTCCTGGAGCTTGCTCAACTAAAACAGCAAGATCCTTTATTTCCTCTGACTTATATGCATTTTCAGCTACATTTTCAAGCCCCTTAGTTAATTCAAGTTGTGAAACAATGAATACTGTTTCAAGGTATTCTCTCATACCATTTAAGAATTCATAAACTTCACCATCTGCGTTAATGTATATTTTTGCATTTAGTGAGTTTCCAACTATCTTTTCTCTTCTAGCAAGTTCTAAGGCCTTTGAAACTTCCGTTCTTATTTCACGCATTTTATCCCATTTCGCCTCAAGTTCACTATCATTATTTTCATTTGAAGCCTTTGGCCAACTTGATAAAAGTACACTTTCTACATTATCTTCATCTTCATGTTTTATGAAGTTCCAGATTTCCTCTGATGTAAATGACATTATAGGTGATATCATCTTAACTAAAGCATTTAATACATCATACATTACTGTCTGTGCTGCTCTTCTTTCACTTGAGTCAGTTTTTTCTGTATATAATCTATCTTTAATTATATCTAAATAGAAGTTACTCATATCAACAACACAGAAATTGTGTATATCATGGTATACAGCATGGAATTGATAGTTTTCATATGAGTTAGTAACTCCATTTATAAGCTTTTGAAGTTTTAGTACAGCCCATTTATCAAGTTCGTTCATATCTTCATAACTTACCTTATCCTTAGTTGGATCAAAGTCTGATAAATTTCCTATCATATATCTAGCTGTATTTCTAATTTTTCTATATCCTTCTGAAAGTTGTTTTAGAATATTTTTAGATATTCTAACATCACTTTTATAATCAGCAGAACTTACCCAAAGTCTTAGTATATCAGCACCATTTTCCTTGATAACCTCCATTGGATCAATACCATTACCAAGTGACTTAGACATTTTCTTTCCTTCTCCATCAACAACCATACCATGAGTAATAACTGTCTTATATGGAGCTATTCCCTTAGCTGCAACAGAAGTTAAAAGTGATGATTGGAACCATCCTCTATATTGATCATTACCTTCTAAGTATATATCTGCTGGCCATGAAAGGTTTTCTCTAGCTTCAAGCACACCTGCGTGTGAAGAACCTGAGTCAAACCAAACATCCATAATATCCATTTCTTTTCTAAAATCACTACATCCACATTCACATACCGTACCCTCTGGTATAAGCTCACTTGCATCCATTTCAAACCAAGCATCTGAACCTTTTTCCTTAAATATAGATGAAATCTTAGAAATAGTATCTGTATTTATAATTTCTTTATTACACTTTTCACAGTAGAATATTGGAATTGGAACACCCCAAACTCTTTGTCTTGAAATACACCAGTCTGCTCTATCTGAAACCATACTAGTTATTCTTTCTTCGCCCCATTCAGGAATCCACTTAACATTCTTGATTTCCTTAACTGCAGCTTCTTTAAATCCATCAATTGATGCAAACCATTGTTCTGTAGCTCTAAATATTATAGGTTTTTTACATCTCCAGCAATGTGGATATGAGTGGTTTATCTTACTATCAGCTAAAAGTGCTCCACTTTCTCTTATGTCCTCAAGTATAGCATCATTTCCTTCAGTATACTTTAACCCTTCGTATTTTCCAGCCTCACTTGTAAATCTACCTCTATTATCAACTGGATTTATAACTTCAAGCCCATACTTTTGACCTACTTCAAAGTCTTCTTTACCATGTCCAGGTGCTGTATGAACACATCCAGTACCTGATTCTAATGTTACATGGTCTCCTACAATAACCTTTGAATCTCTATCAATAAATGGGTGTTTGCATACTTGCCCTTCAAGGTCTAATCCATTGAATTCTGCTATAATTTCAGCTTCTTCAAAACCAATTGCACTCTTAACAGATTCTAAAAGTTCCTTCGCTACTACATAGTAACTGTCTTTTTCTTTAACTATTGCATATTCTATTTCTGGTCCTAGCGCTATACCAAGGTTTGCAGGAAGTGTCCATGGAGTTGTTGTCCATATAATATAGTAAACCTTTGAAAGGTCTAGTCCTAAATTTTTAAACATTCCCTTATCATCTGTTACATTAAATCTAACATATATAGATGTAGAAGTTTTGTCTGCATATTCAACCTCAGCTTCAGCTAGGGCTGTTTCACAAGAACTACACCAATATACTGGCTTAAGTCCCTTATATATATATCCTTTTTCAGCCATTTTCCCAAATATCTCAATTTGCTTAGCTTCAAACTCTGGTCTTAAAGTTAGGTATGGATTATCAAAATCTCCAATAACCCCTAATCTTTTAAACTGCTTTGTTTGTCTTTCTACTTGAGTTAAGGCATAATCTCTACATTGACGTCTAAATTCTACTGTACTCATTGAATTCTTCTTAATTCCAAGCTTTTTAATTGCTTGAAGTTCTATAGGAAGCCCATGTGTATCCCATCCTGGAACATATGGTGCATAAAAACCATTCATAGTCTTGTATCTATTAATCATGTCCTTTAATACCTTGTTAAGAGTATGTCCAAGGTGAATATCTCCATTAGCATATGGAGGTCCATCATGTAGAATAAATGATTTATTTCCTTTATTTTTTTCTAATGCTTTGTTATATAGATCTTCCTTTTCCCATTTTTCTTGTATTACTGGTTCTCTTTGTGGAAGATTTGCCTTCATTGCAAAGTCGGTTTGTGGAAGATTAAGTGTTTTTCCATAATCAACTTTTTCTTTTTCCATATTTTTCCCTCCTGTAACCTTTTAAATTATCATAAACACAACAAAAAGAGTAGACATCGCCCCTATGGGGCGAAATTCTACTCGCGGTACCACCCAAATTTATAACTTTAATAGATAACGGACAAGTAATCCGGCACAGCTTACTACTAGTTCAGCCTACAACTTCAGGGTGATTTTCAAAAGACCATGTCTATGGGCTTTCACCTTCTCCCACTCTCTAATAAACCCTAGTCTATCTACTCTTCCCTATCACTGCTTTTCCAATATTTATGCTTAATATACTACAATTTTTTTGAGATGTCAACAATATTATGCTTCCACTTTTTCCGCCTTTTTGTGATTAAATCTATGCTTTTCTTTATGCTCTTTTTTACCTTCTCTTTTATAATCTTTTTTATGCTCTTGATGTGCCCCAAACTTTTTTTCTTTACTATCATTATTTTCTGTCTTAGATATTTCCGAATCCTTGTTAGAAGCACTTTTTGGGGAAGTAGTTGATTTATTTACATTAGCACTTTCCTCTAAAGTAGTACTAGAGACTATTGCTATTCCAGTTTCAATTTCTATTTTTTCTATTGTTTCTAGTTGAGATTCAACCATGCCTTTAAATCTTGACTTAAAAGCATTAAATTGCTGCTTTATAAATTCATACTCTTTATTTATTTCACTTATTCTCTTTTCAGCTTCCTTTATTATGATTTCAGCTTGTCTTTCTGCATCCTTCATAACAATACTTGCTTCCTTTTGTGAATTTTCCTTTGCTTGTTGGGCAGCTGTTTGAGCTAGGATAAGTGTGTTTTGAAGTGTATTTTCCATATTTGTATAATGATCTACCTTTTCTTTTAAAACCAATACTTGTTCTTTTAAGGCAGAGTTATTTTTGTATATTTTTTCATAATCTTCTCTTATGGCATCAAGAAAGGTATCAACCTCATCCATGTCATATCCTCTAAAGTTCTTTTTAAAGTCCTTATTACTTATTTCATTTGGCGTGATCGTCAAAGTTATCCCCTCCTAAAACTAAATATACTTGTAAACTGAAAGTACAAGTCTTTCCTTTTTTGTAGTAGCTATAACATCTCCAACTTTTATTTTTCCATATTTTCTAAGAGTTATAACTTGACCACTTTTTACTAAAGTAGATGAATCCGTGCTTATAATATTATTAATCTTAGCATCCCCACTTTTTATAAGGGAAGAAGATTTTGTTCTCGAGATGTTAAATATTCCTGAGAGCACAGCATCAAACCTTAAGGATGAAACATTTACATTTAGTTCTTTTAGATTTTGAGACTTTTTTCTAATACTGCTTATGTCAATCTCTAGCACCTTAACTCCAGTATGTTTTACCTTTATTAGATTAAATAAAATGTATTGTGCAACATCTCTATGTACTAATATTTCAGCCCCATCTTCATATACATTTATATCTCCGACTTTCTCTCTTTTAATTCCAAGCCCAAGTATTGAACCTAAATAGTCCCGATGATCAACCTTTTCAAACTTAAAATTTCCAGTTATTTTTAACGCCTTAATAGGAAAATCTTCCAAACACTCTATAGGAGAAATTAGAGCCATTTTTCTCTCAAAGTCATCTTCTATATAAAAAGATATATACACATCCTCTTCAAAGGCTAGAATCTTAAGAAACTCTTGCTCATTTAAAGTTAAAAAGTCAGTGTAAATAACATCCCAATTTTTTTTAGCTATTCTAATCTTTCCAAGAAATTGGCCTACTTTCTCCTTTTCTATAGAGAATTTTTTTTCTATATTCTTTATAAACTTATCGTCCATATTTTACATATTTCATACTAAAACACTAAATTTCTTAATAGTGATTCAACTATTGTTATAAAAAATATAGCTAGTATTGGTGAAAAATCTATAGGTATAGCCCCTGATGAAAATCTTTCTTGAAGTTTCCTAAAAGGCATCAAAATAGGATCTATAATTATACCTATCATTCTGGAAAAAGCATTGCTTCTTGGTGGTATGAACCAAGAAAGCAGTGCATCTAAAATTATTAACCATTGAAGTAAATTTAAAAATTTTAATATTATTATCAAAGACTTACCTCCTACTCCTCAGTAATGCTAAATGCATCGGCGCTTTGCTTATTAACCTCTGTTTTTATATAGTTTGTAAGATCTACATTTTCACCTACAACTATATATACAAGATGAGAAATTTGAGCAAACTTTCCATTTATGGCATAGCAAGCTCCCCCAACGTAGTCTATCATTCTTTGTGCAAGTGGAAGGTCTACATCTAAAAGATTAACTACTGCTATCTTTCTTGACTTAACAGCATCCACAACCTCCATCATATCTTCCATTTCCTTAGGCTTTTTAAGTATTACCTTAGGAGGTGCTGATGTATTAATGCTAACAACCTTACCTCCTTTGTTTGTACCTTGAATTGTTTCTATTTCTCTTTCTTCAAATTCTTCTCTTTCTCTCATTCTATCGCTCTTTTCTGGTTTTTTTGTTCTCTTTTCATATACCTCTTCTTGAACATCGTCTAATTCCATATCATCATCATCATCACTTCCAAGACCTAGTGATCCAAACATCTTTTTTAGTATTCCGTCGTTGTTTTCCATAGCTTTAACCTCCTTAAATAACTTTTAAAATTACTTTGTGTAATCTCTATCTCCAAAAATTCCGGTTCCTACTCTAACCATGTTAGCACCTTCTTCAATAGCAACTTCATAGTCTCCTGTCATTCCCATTGATAGATATTTCATAATTAACTTACTATTTTCTTTAGTCTTTAAATTATCAAACAATATTTTCATTTGTTTGAAATAGTATCTTACTTCATCACCTGTGCACTTTGGTGGTATTGCCATAAGACCACATACTTTGATATTTTCAAATACTTTTAGTTCCTCTATAAATTGATTTAATTCTTCCTTAAGTATTCCAGACTTTGATTCTTCTTCTCCTATATTTATCTGAATAAGCACATTAGCTATAATGCCTTTTGCCTTCGCTCTCTTATCAATTTCTTTTGCTAAGTCAAAGTTATCTAAAGAATGAATTAAGTCAACTTTATCGATTATGTACTTAACCTTATTTTTTTGAAGAGTACCTATTAAGTGCCAATGTACGTCTTGTAACTTTTCGTACTTTTCAACCAATTCTTGCACCTTATTTTCTCCAAAAACTTTTACTCCTAAATTATAAGCCTCCTCTAGCATTTCTATAGGCTTTGTTTTACTAACTGCTATTAGTGTAATATCTTCCTTTTTTCTTCCTGTTAAATTTGCAGCTGTTTCAATTTTCAAGTAAACATTTTGTAAGTTTTGTAGCATGTCCATACAATCACCTCATTACCTAACCTTTGTACCATCCTTTAATATTTTAGGAGGATCTATAATTATTTCATCATATTGCTGTATGGTATTTTGTCCTTTTGGAATTACTACAGCATTTTCTCCATCATCATAAACTACATTTACATTTTTTATATCGGCATAGCCATTTACCTTTTTAACGAAGACCTTATATGTATCCCCCTTTAACTTAATGGCACTTGATGGTATTAAAATACCTTTATGGCTTGACTTTATTATATCCCCTGTTATACCTCTATGCAAATTTTTGTAGTTAATGTCTTCAACTAATTTTAAAACTAAAAAATTACCCTCTTTTCTACTAACTGTATCTAGAATTTTACACATATATCTACTACTTCCTATAGATATATAAAAATTCTGTCCTTTTTTAAAACTTCCATCTTTACCTATAAAAGAGTATATGTAAAGACTCTCATTATAAATAACTTTTAGTCCTGGACTAATAACATGATTATCTATAATTTTATCCATATCTAATAAACTTAAACTTTTAATATTATTTAAGTTAAACTTATTTTCATAGCCATCTATATTATACATTAATATTCCAACATCATTACTAATTAGATTATCTGAAATTTTATCTCCCTTGCCTATTTTAGTTCCATTCTCTGCGTTTAACTTCCCTAATGTCTCAATAGGATTTTTATAAATTACATTTTCATCTGCAAAGTAAATGCCCTTAAAATAAACTTTATCCTCATAGATTGTATATTCTGCCCTTGTAGTATCAACAGGAATTCTAAAAATAAATGTAAAGTAAACTATTAATAAACAAGCTAAATATATTAACGTATTCCGTATTCCTATTTTTTTAAGCATGATTATACCTCCACTATTTTATCTATTCTTCAAAGACAACTATATTCCTTCAAAAATCTCAGTTTTATTTAATGTATTTAATTAATTTTACTCGATTTTTAACTATATTACAAAAGTAATAAGATAATTTAACATTTTATAGGATATTTCAAATAAGTTTTACATAATTAAAAAATAGCCTTGATATAAATCAAGACTATTTTCCAATTTAAAGTATTATACAAATAAGGCTTCCACTTCCTTCATTTACAATCCTTTGAAGGGTTCTTTGTAGCTTTGCTTGTATATCCTCTGGCATTTTTTGAATTTTACTTTGAAGTCCTTCCTTTACAAGTTCCTCAAGTGACTTTCCAAACATATTTGCCTGCCATAGCTTTTGAGGATCAGTTTCATACTCTTCTAGTAGTGCCTTAACCATATCTGAACCTTGCTTATCTATACCTACTATAGGAGTAACTTCAGTTTCTACATTGGCTCTTATTAGATGTAAAGATGGTGCACTTGCACGAAGCTTTAAGCCACATCTACTTCCTTGTTTTACAGGTTCTGGCTCTTCTAGTCTCAATTCATCCATTTGAGGTGGTACAATTCCATAGCCTGTTTCTCTTACATCCCTTAAAGCTTCCGATATTTTATCATACTCTTTCTTTGCAACTGTAAGATCCTTCATTAAATTAAGTAATCCAAATTCACTTTCTATACTACTGCCTGATATTTCACCAAGTATTTTAAAGAATAGTCCATCTTGGACCTTCATATCAAGTGTAGCTTTTCCTTCACCAAGCTTAATTTCATTAAATTTAACATTGCCAATAAAATCAAGTTCTTCATAACCCTTTGCTACAAATTTTATGTCTCTTAGCTTATCTAAGTCTACAACAGATGACTTTATAGCTAATACAAAATTCTTCTTCAGCCAGTGACTATTATCTAGTGCTTCTACCCACTCAGGAATATTAACACCTATTTCCTTTACCGGAAACTCATATAGAACCTTTTCTAGTATATCAGTAATATCATCAAGCTTCATATTCAGCGCATCAATTACTTTTACTGGAACTTGATATTTTTCTTCCATTAGACTTTTTAAATCCTTAGTTTCATCACTATATGGAGTAAGTGAGTTAAGTAATACTACAAATGGCTTATTAAGCTCTTTTAATTCTGATATAACCTTTTCTTCAGCCTCTAAGTAATTATCCCTTGGAATGTCTGTTAAGCTTCCATCTGTTGTAACAACAAGACCTATGGTTGAGTGTTCTGAAACTACTTTTTTTGTTCCTATTTCTGCAGCCTTAATAAATGGTATTTCCTCTTCAAACCAAGGCGTCTTAACCATTCTTAGTTCATCATTTTCAATATGTCCAGTAGCTCCATTTACCATATATCCAACACAATCAACCATTCTTACTCTCATTCTAGCGTTGTCACTTAGAAGAATTTCTACAGCTTCTTCATTAGGTACAAACTTTGGTTCAACAGTTGTTATAGTTTTACCTGATCCACTTTGTGGTAAAGTATCCTTTGCCCTTTCCTTCTTGTAGCTATTTTCAATATTAGGAATAACTAATAAGTCCATAAATCTTCTTATAAAGGTTGATTTTCCAGTTCTAACAGGACCCACAACACCAATATATATGTCTCCTTGGGTTCTTTCGGATATATCTTTATATATATCAAAGTTATCCACAGCCCTACCTCCCTTATTTGGTTTTCTGTTAATATATATTGTAAATTAGTCCTGTTTAGAACAAAAAAGATGCAAGTGACTTGCATCTTTTTTTATAATAAGCTATCTATCTCATGGGCCTTATCTCTAATCATAAGCTCTGATACAGCATCCTTTGCATTTTTACCTTCAAATAACACACTATATAGGGCTTCTACTATAGGCATATCAACATTTACCTTCCTAGATAAATGATATGTAGACTCTGTAGCACTTATCCCTTCTACAACCATGTTAACCTCACGTAGAGCTTCCTCCATAGTTTTTCCTTGGCCTATTAATATACCTGCTCTTCTATTTCTTGAATGCATACTTGTACAGGTAACTATTAAATCTCCAATACCTGAAAGACCAGCAAAGGTTAATCCTTTAGCACCAAGCGCAACACCTAATCTTCCTATCTCAACAATACCACGTGTCATAAGCGCTGCCTTAGTATTATCTCCATAGCCAATACCATCTGCAATTCCTGCAGCAAGTGCTATTACGTTTTTTACAGTTCCTCCAAGTTCAACCCCTATTAAATCATCATTTGTATAAACTCTAAAGTTTGAAGTCATAAACATATCCTGAACATTTTCTGCTTCTTGTTTATGCTTTGATGAAACAACTACAGTTGTTGGAATACCTCTAGACACTTCCTCTGCATGACTAGGTCCTGACAAAACTACTACCTTTGATTTAGGTAAAATTTCCTCAATAACCTGTGACATTGTTAAAAGTGTTCCATTTTCTATTCCCTTAGAAAGGTTTACAATAACCTTATCTGTATCACTTATCGCTTTTATTTTTAAACATATTTCCCTAATACCATGTGATGGAACAGCTAAAACAAAAACATCTGTATCCTTTACAGCCTCCTCAAGTGTTGAAACAGGTGTAACATTATCCGGTAGTTTTACCCCTTTCAGATATCTTTCATTTTCTCTTTTTTCCCTCATGAAATTAATTAGCTCTGAATTTCTATCATATGTATATACATTATACCCTTTATTTCCAAGTAAAATTGATATAGCAGTCCCAAAACTCCCTGAACCTATAATAGAAACCTTCATTTTTTTCCCCCTAATCATCCTTTTTTTCTCTATAAATAATCTTTATAGGAGTACCTTCAAGTCCAAAATGTTGTCTTAGTTGGTTTTCTAAGTATCTTTGGTATGAAAAATGAACTATATTTGTATAATTTACAAAGAATACAAATGTAGGTGGCTTTGTTGAAACTTGTGTTACATAATATATCTTTAGAGGTTTACCCTTTTCAACTGGTGGCTGCTTCATCATAACAGCTTCACTTATAACCTCATTTAGTACTCCTGTTTTTATTCTCATATTATGCTTTTCAGCTACGAACTTTATAACATCTATTAACTTATTTACTCTCTGTCCTGTTTTTGCAGATATAAATACAATAGGTGCATATGGCATAAATGCAAGATCACATCTCACCTTATCAGTAAATTCATTCATTGTCTTATCATTTTTCTCTATAAGATCCCACTTATTAACAACAATTACGCTGGCCCTTCCTGCTTCATGTGCAAGTCCTGCAATCTTTTCATCCTGTTCTGTAACTCCCTTAGTAGCATCTATCATAATAACACAAACATCTGCTCTTTCAATTGAAGTTATGGCACGAAGCACACTATATCTTTCTACTTCTTCACTTACTTTACTTTTCCTTCTTATTCCAGCAGTATCTATAAATAAAAACTTTTCTTCTCCAAATTGAACATAACTATCTATTGCATCTCTAGTTGTGCCTGGCACATCACTAACTATTGCTCTTTCTTCACCTGAAAGGTTATTTAAAAGTGAAGACTTTCCTGCATTTGGTTTACCAATTATAGCTACCTTAATATCTGTTTCATTCTCTACTGAGTCATCACTTGTATTAAAGTTCTCAACTATTTCATCAAGCATATCTCCAAGTCCTAAACCTTGTGATGCTGATATAGCTATAGGGTCACCAATTCCTAAATTATAGAATTCATATTTATTTTCTTCTAGTGAAATGTTATCTAGTTTATTAACAACAAGTTCAACTGGCTTTTTACATTTTCTAAGCATAGTTGCAACTTCATAATCTGCTGCAACAATTCCTTCTCTTCCATCAACTATAAATACAATTACGTCAGCAGTTTCGATTGCAATTTCCGCCTGTCTTCTCATCTGCTTCACAATTATATCTTCACTATCAGGCTCTATCCCACCAGTATCTATAAGTGTAAATTTATGTGTTAACCATTCAACCTCTGCATAAATTCTATCTCTTGTTACTCCTGGAGTATCTTCTACTATTGATATTCTATCTCCTGCTAATTTATTAAAAAGTGTAGATTTTCCAACATTAGGTCTTCCGACTACTGCAACTATTGGTTTTGACATGTTATCACCTCGTCTATTATTTTTCCAACCAGGTCTTCTCCTGTATACTTACATTTGATTATTTTAACTCCTAGTTTATCTTTTAGTTCATCTAAAGTAGTGTCATCTAAAAAAATATCCTCATCGGCTTTAAGCATATTTGAAGGAAGTATTAAAAAGTCTTCTACCTTTTTATCCTTAAAATGAGCTATAATATCACTTCCTACAATAAGTCCTGCAACTGTTATCTCTCCACCAAAAAAGTTGTTTTTTATCATATGAACATTTATTTTTAAATTTAATTTGCTTTCTATTTTGTCTGCAACTGACCTTATATAGCTATAGGCAGATTCTCCTGTTACAAATCCTATCTCTATATTATTTCCATTAACATCACTATTAATCAAATCCTCATCTACACAACTTTCTAGATATCTTATCATACCTATACCATCTTCAATCTGATGAAAATCACCATAGTGACTGATGCTTGGTAAACTTCTATTTGCCATAACATAAAACTCATCAGCAAGCCTTACAAATGGTTCCCCTACTTCCTTTACAATTTCTTTTTGCAACTTTTCAATCATATCAATTACGTTAATTGAAGTTTCATTTGTAAAGGTTTGCATTTTATGTAGACCTTCTCTATATCTTGTAACTCCAACTGGAACTATAGCAACATTTGAAACATTAGGATAAAGGCTAAAAAGATCCTTTACTGTTTTATTCAGCTCTTCTCCGTCGTTTATACCTGGACATAAAACGATTTGGCAATTCATATCTATTCCATTTTCCGAAAGTCTTTTTAATCGCTCCATTATAAGTCCAGCATCTTTATTATTTAGCATTATACGTCTTAAGTCTGGATTAGTTGTATGAACAGAAATATTTATAGGACTTATTCTATACTTTATAATTCTTTCAATATCTTCATCCTTCATATTAGTAAGAGTTACAAAATTTCCTTGGAGGAATGATAACCTTGAATCATCATCTTTAAAGTATAAAGTTTCCCTTAGATTTTTAGGTAGTTGGTCTATAAAGCAAAATATACATTTATTATGACACCTTTTAGCATGATCTATTATAGGATCTTCAAAATCTATACCGATATCTTCATAATAATCCTTCTCGATTTCTATCTCCCACTCTTCACCATCTGGCTTTCTTATGATAACCGTTAAAAATTCCTCGCAAACGATATATCTATATTCAATTATATCCTTAATCTCTACTTCATTTATACTTACTAAAATGTCTCCTACTGATATTCCAACTTCCTCTGCAATACTACCACTTTGAACGTTACTTATTACTATCTCTTTCTCCATAAACTCACTCCATACTTTTTCCTTATATCTCACTAATTCATTAAGTTATAATAACACTTTACATATTAAATATCAAGGTAACTATAATTTCATGATATTCTATTATACCATAAAAAAAGGTAGGTTTAATCAAACCTACCTGTAATATAGTCCTCTGTTTTTTTGTTACTTGGATTGTAGAATATCTTTTCTGTTTCATCATATTCTACAAGATCACCATTTAGGAAAAATGCGGTATTATCTGATATTCTTCCTGCCTGTTGCATGTTATGAGTAACAATAACAACGGTATATTGCTTTTTCATTTCAGTTATAAGCTCTTCAATTTTTGATGTTGATATAGGATCAAGTGCTGATGTTGGCTCATCCATTAGAAGAACATCTGGTTCTGTTGCTATAACTCTTGCAATGCAAAGTCTTTGTTGCTGACCTCCTGAAAGTGAAAGGCCTGACTCTGTTAATCTATCCTTTACTTCATCCCATATAGCAGCTTCCTTTAGACTTTTCTCTACTATTATGTCTAGTTCTGATTTTTTAGTCACTCCATGAAGTCTTGGTCCATATGCAATATTGTCGTATATAGACATTACAAATGGATTTGGCTTTTGGAATACCATTCCTATCTTCTTTCTTAATACATATACATCTAAATCTTTATATATATCATTACCGTTATATAGAATTTCTCCTGTTATCTTAACATTATCTATTAAGTCATTCATTCTATTTAAAGTTCTAAGAAAAGTTGATTTTCCACAACCTGAGGGACCTATTAGGGCTGTAACCTTATTTTTTGGTATCTCAATGTTTATGTCTTTTAGTGCATGATTTGTTCCATAATGTAAATTCAGGTCTTTTACAGATATTACTTTATTCAAAATCTTTTCCCCCTTAAGGCTTAAGTACTTTTTCATATTAATTTACCTATGTTAATTTCTGATTAAATAAAGGTAAAGTTATAGTAAAAGTTGTTCCACTATTAATTTCACTTTCAACTTTAACTTCTCCTTTTAAAAGTATAACAATATGTTTAACAATTGCAAGACCAAGTCCTGTTCCTCCTGAATCCCTTGATCGTCCTTTGTCAACCCTATAAAATCTTTCGAATAATCTCGGAATATGCTCACTTGGTATTCCTATACCAGTATCCTTAACCTTTATAATTAGATTATTTCCTTCTCTAGATAAGGATATATATATATATCCTCCTTCATTTGTATATTTTATAGCATTGTCTACCACATTAATTAGCATTTGTTTAAATTTATCTCTATCTCCTACTACAATGTATTCTTCTAAGTTCTCTTTATAAACTATATTGATATCTTTACTATCTGCAATAGGTTTTGTAATATGATAAACTTCATTTATCGAATCATTAACTTTAATCTTCTCAAACCCTTCTAGCATATCTCTGTTCTCAAGTTCAGAAAGAGTCAAAATATCACTTATAAGTCTTGATAGTCTTTCAGCTTCAATGTTTATTATATCAAGAAACTTATCTCTCGTTTCCTTATCTTCAACATATTTTAAAGTTTCTGCAAAACCCTTTATTGATGTTAATGGTGTTTTAAGTTCATGTGATACATTTGCTACAAAATCACTTCTCATCTGCTCTAACAATTTAACCTTTGTAATATCCTGAACTATAATTAAAACACCTAATACTTCTTCACCATTCTCATAATTAATTGCACTTGTAGCTCTTATTTTAAGATGTTTAACAGATGGATAGCTAATGGTAATTTCAACCTCTTCCTCTGGAACATCTTTTATAATATTTTCCAAGTCATAATTTCTAATAACCTCAATAAAATACTTTCCAATTATATTTTCATCAAGATTAAACATCATTTGTGCTGCTGGATTAAGTAGTAGTATTCTTTTATTATTGTCTAGTACAATTACTCCATCTTCACTATTTGATAGTATAGACATTAGCTTATTTTGCTTGTCCCCAAGGTTTGCAATAGTATCTTGGAGCCTTTGGGCCATAAGGTTAAAAGCAGTGCTTAGCTGCCCTATCTCATCCTTTGATGAAACTTTAATTCTTTTATCGTAATTCCCAAGGGATATTGTAGTTGCAAGTTTTGTAAGTTTTATTATAGGCTTTGTAATCATACTTATATATTTATACATAAAAATTGAAGAAATCATTATTCCGCCTATTATGGTGAACAATATTATCTTAAAGTAGTTATACTGAATTTCCCTTATTGAATCGAATTTAATAGCAAGCCTTACTACATAATCTTTTCCGTCTATGCTCATTTTACGTGCATAATAGTACATAGGAATTTTCTCAGTATCACTAAATCTTATAGAATCTCCCTCTCCACTTTTAAGAGCTTCAACTACTTCTTTCCTATTCTTATGATTATCAAGCCTTTTAGCATCAGCGTCGGAATCTCCAACTACAACTCCATTACTATCCACAATAGTAACTCTTCTTTTTATTTTTTCCTTAATTATTTTTGTTATATCGTTAAAGCTACTTCTTTCATGCTCTTTGATATATTCTTGAGTTATTAATGCTTCAGCTTGAAGAGATTCCTTGTTAGTTTGTAATATAAGATTCTTTGTAAACCTATAGGAAACAATACCTGTTACCCCAACGGTTAAAATTATTATTATCATAAAAAATCCAAAAAGTTTTTTCCTCATAATAAATCTCCTAATCTGTAAACTTGTAACCTATTCCTCTTACTGTTTCTATAAACTTAGGATTCTTATCATCATCTTCAACTTTTTGTCTTAAGTGTCTTATATGGACATCCACAGTTCTAGTTTCACCATAATATTCATATCCCCAAACCTTATCAAGTAAAAAATCCCTTGTTAGAACTTTTCCTCTATTAACAATTAAAAGCTTTAATAATTCAAATTCCTTGAGAGTAAGGTCTATCTTGCTTCCATTTTTAGTAACTTCATGTTTATCCATATTAACAATTAAGTCACCTAAACTTAAAATCTGAGAAGTATTTTCTTCTTTAAAATTTCTTCTTAAAACAGCCTTTATCCTTGCAATTAGTTCTCTAACAGAAAAAGGCTTTGTAATATAATCATCTGCACCAAGCTCAAGTCCTAGTATTTTGTCTAGTTCCTCGCCCTTTGCTGTTAGCATAATTATCGGTATTCCTTCCGTTTCCTTGGACTTATTTATATTTTTACAAACATCAAAGCCATCCATTTCAGGAAGCATAACATCTAAAAGTATAAGGTCTGGTCTTTTTTCAGTAGCTAACTTAATTGCTTCCTTTCCAGTTTGAGCAAATATAACTTTATAACCATTTGATTCAAGATTATATTTTAAAAGTTCTATTATATGAAGCTCATCATCGACTATTAAAATTTTTTCATTTGCCATGATAAATTCCCCCTAAATAATCTCTATAAATGAACCTATTCTACCTGTTTTACCCTTTTCTCTTCTATATGAATGAAAAAGACTATCACTGCATACCGTACATTTTCCTAAAACATCTATATTTTCTTCTAAAATATTTAAATCTTTTGCTTCACTATAAACTTCCTTTAATAGGTCTACATATATAGAGTCATCTACTGTAAATACAAAGGTAAACTTATCTGCTACATCACGTGATACCTCAAAACAGCATGGACCAATTGCCGGTCCTATTGCACAAACTACATCCTCTACACAAGATTGAAATTTAAATTTCATAACATTTAGAGTCTCAGTAAGTATTCTTCCTTCTACCCCTCTCCATCCTGCATGAATAGCTGCAGCTACCTTTTGTTTCTTATCATATAAAAGAATAGGTACACAATCCGCTGTAAAAACCCCAATAGGAATATTTTTTTGTGAAGTAATTATAGCATCTCCCTTTTTTCCTACTATATCATCATAGTTATCCTTATCTACAACATAAACCTTTGTACCATGTTCTTGATTAAGGTACGCTATGCTTTTATTCATATTAAGTGATGAACAAATAATATTAAAATTTTCCTCTATGTTTTCCTTGTAATCATTAGTATATACACCAAGGTTTAAGCTTTCAAACTCACCTTTACTAACACCACCATTTTTTGTGCTAAAAAAGTGCTTAACCTCTCCAGTTTGCATAAGCATATTGCTTTGAAAGTATTCTAATCTCCCATCTTTTTTCAAGGTGAATGTACTCAATATAAGCCCTCCTTTTATAAGTCTAATGTTATAACTTTATCATCTAAAAGACTTTTTTTAACATCTATTGCTCTTTGATTTTCTGATCCTCTAAATGCCATTTTAAAAGTCTTTTTATTTTCAATAAATGGGCCATCTATTAAAATGTCCACATTCTCTAAAAGTTCTTTCATTTTATAATTATCTAATATATTTTCATATTTAAACCCAGTATAAGAAATTATATGTATATTTTCTTCACGTAGCCTCTTGGCAATATATCCAAATTCCTCAGGCTGATAAAAAGGATCTCCACCACTAAATGTAACACCATCAATATGCTTTCTATTTAAAATATCCTGCAAAATCTCTTCAACGTCAAATTCCTTCCCTTTGTCAAAGCTATGGGTGCTAGGGTTATGACACCCCTTACAGTTATGATTACATCCTTGCGAAAAAATCACATATCTTATTCCAGGTCCATCAACTAAACTTTCCTTTGTTATTCCTGCTAATTTTACCTTCATTACTTTATCACCCTTTTTAATTATATCATAATTATTGAATATGATAGTTAACAATTGATTGAACAATTAACCTTAATTTAACATTTCTATTATAAAAAAGGCCTATATAGAGTTTCCATATAGGCCTTTATGTTAATTTATTTGTCGTGCTTAACTCTCATATCAAGTTCAGACTTCTTTGCATCATTAAATCTATCTACAGTTGAAAGATAGCCTGTAATTCTTCTAATTCTTCTTATATCTATACTACCACATTCTGGACAAAGATCTTCTTCTATTATTCCACTATGTCCACATGTTCTACACTCATCAATTGGGAAATTTATACCAGCATAACCTATATCACACTTATTCATCCATCTTAATATCTTTTCAAATGCATCAAGATTTTGATTTATGCTTGAATCAAGCTCTACATACGATATATGTCCTCCATTACATAGACTATGGAATCTACCTTCGATTTCCATCTTATCAAATAAGCTAATTTCTTTTTGTACTGGAACATGATATGAGTTAGTATAATACTCCTTATCTGTAACTCCCTTAACTATTCCAAATTTTTCTCTATCCCTTGGAGTAAATCTACCTGCGGTACCCTCCGCTGGTGTTGCATAGCAAGCAAAGTTTAATCCGTCCTCTTCACCTACTTTATCACAGAATTCTCTTATATGAGAAATTATTTCATATCCAAGATCCTTTGCTTCCTTAGTTTCTCCATGATGTGATCCTATAAGTGCAGTAAGAGTTTCTGCAAGACCTATAAATCCTATACCTAGCGTTCCATTTTTTATAGCTTCCTTTATTGAATCATCTAATTCAAGACTATCTGATCCTAAATAAAGTTTTTGTCCCATTAAAAATGGTAAGTCCTTAACCTTCAGCTCACATACAACTGAAAATCTGTGTATAAGCTGTCTGTGACAAAGGTCTAGTGTATTATCTAACTCATCAAAGAATCCTTTTATGTTATTTTTTCCCGCTTTTAAAGCAAGTCTTGGAAGATTAATAGTTATAGGAGCCACATTTCCCCTACCTGCTGAAACTTCTTCCCCATTTCTATTTGCGATAGTTCTAGTTCTACATCCCATGTATGAAACTTCATCTCCAAACTTTTTGTTAAAGCTTGTATCCATGAAACTAAAGGTTGGATTCATTCTATGTGCTGCTACCTTTATAGCTAACTTAAATAAGTCATAGTTAGGGTCTCCTTCATTAAAGTTAACCCCTGCTTTAACCCTAAATACAAGGTTTGGGAAAATAGGACTTTCTCCTTTTCCAAGGCCCTTATCAAAAGCTTCAAGCATAGCCTTTATAACCATTCTTCCCTCTTCAGTTGTATCTGTACCAAGATTTATACTACTAAAAGGAACTTGTGCTCCCGCTCTTGAATGCATACTGTTTAGATTATAAACAAGTGCTTCCATAGCTTGAAATACTTCATTGTATTCAGGCTTTACATCTAATTTTCTTATTACATCTGCCATTGATTTATCAAAATGAGGAAAACTTTGCCCGCCGAACATATCATTTTGGTTACTTTGAAGAATAATAGCAGATTGAGCAGTTGCTGAGGCTATTCTCTTAGGTGGTCTTATATAGCCATATCCTGTATTAAAACCTGTTTCTAATAGTTTACCAAGGTCTATTTGAAGACAGTTAATAGTTTTACCATAAAAATCAAGGTCATGTATATGAACATCACAACTAGTGTGAGCCTTTGCCATATCCTCTGGAATAATGTTATTCAAATAATATTGTTTACTTGCAGCCGATGCAATTTGAAGCATTTTTGCTGATGGTGAGTTACCAATATTCGCATTTTCTCTGCTAGTCTCAACAAGAATTTCTCTAACTACATCCATAAGTTCCGACTTTGCTTCTCTATACCTTGTCCTCTTATTTCTGTGTAAAATATATGCTTTTGCTGTTTTTGCATGTCCCTCTTCTATTAAAACCTTCTCAACTGCATCTTGTACATCCTCAACCCCTGGAACATCTCCATATGTTAGAGATCCTAAAAGATATGATATAACTTTTTCTGCTAAAAATTCAGCTGTCTTAAAATCTGATCCACCTACACCTTGGGCAGCTAAAAATATTGCTCTAGCTATTTTCTCCTTACTAAAATTAACTAATCTTCCATCTCTTTTTCTAATTTGTGTAACCATTTAATGCACTCCTTTATTTTTCCTCTAGTATCTTATGCAGCTCATTTAAAAATGTATTTATATCCTTAAACTGTTTATATACGGAAGCAAATCTTACATAAGCTACATCATCTAACTTTTTAATTTTTTCCATAACTATTTCCCCTATATAGTTACTACTAATTTCTCTATTCATTGTATTTTGTACATGTCTTTCAATTTCATCTACTAGACTTTCAATATCTGAAATTGATACAGGTCTTTTTTCGCATGACCTTAAAACACCATTTAGTATTTTTCTTTTACTAAATGGCTCTCGAGTTCCGTCTTTTTTAATTACGTATACTGGTATATCTTCAATTTTCTCATATGTAGTAAATCTTTTTAAGCAATTTAAACATTCTCTTCTTCTTCTAATAGAAGCACTATCCTCTGTTGGTCTAGAGTCTAATACCTTAGTTTCTACATTCCCACAAAATGGACACCTCAATATAAATCATCTCCAAACACTATATATAGTATCTACAATCAGTAGATTTACCTCAATATTTAGTAACATTGATAATTATAACAACTATATATAGTGTAGTCTAACTTTAAATTTCTATATTATTAATATTAAATCGGGGATTAATAAGTATATCATTGTTTTCCTTTCATATTCTCCATATATGTATCTTAATCAACATTTGCATTTTCATTTAATAAATCTACAAGCATTATGTCAACACCAATAACTTTGATTTGCTCCCATTTTATCTCTAACTCTTCTCTTTTTTTAAATACAGAAAAAATTCCGCTTTGATATGGTATCACAAATGATTTTATATATGTAAGGTCTTCATCGAATATTATATCTCCAATAAACCCAAGTCTTTTCCCCTCTGATATATCTATAACTTCCATACTTTTAAGTTCTGATAGTAAAAGTTTATTTTTCTCTTCTCTTAAATCCATGCCCAGCACCTCCTATAAAATTATATGCTAAGAATATGTAAAGTATTATTTAAAAATAAAATAGTATATGTAAAATAATTTAAAACTTCGACATAAAAAATAAGCTAGAAAATTCTAGCTTATTAAATTCTATATTAAGTTATAGGTATTTTCTCATATGAGATAATGCAGTTTTTTCCAGTCTTGATACCTGAGCTTGAGATATTCCTATCTCCTGTGCAACTTCCATTTGGGTTTTTCCTTCAAAAAATCTTAGATTAAGTATATGCTTTTCTCTATTATTTAATCGTTGTATTGCTTGCTTAATGGAAATATTCTCAATCCAGCTCTCATCATGATTTTTACTATCGCTTATTTGATCCATTACAAATATGGCATCTCCTCCATCATGATAAATAGGTTCAAATAATGATACAGGGTCTTGTATAGCATCTAGTGCAAAGTATACCTCTTCTCTTGGGAGATCTAGTTCCTTAGCTATTTGTGATATGTTAGGTTCCTTATTATTTTTGCTAATTAACCTTTCTCTTACTTGAAGGGCCTTATATGCTATGTCCCTTAAAGATCTACTAACTCTAATAGAGTTGTTATCTCTAAGATATCTTCTTATCTCACCAATTACCATAGGAACAGCATATGTAGAGAATCTTACATTTTGACTTAAGTCAAAATTATCTATTGCCTTAATAAGCCCTATACAGCCTACTTGAAATAGATCATCTAAGTTCTCTCCTCTATTGTTGAATCTTTGTATGACACTTAAAACAAGTCTCAGATTACCCTGTATAAATTCCTCTCTTGCAGCTTCATCGCCTTGTCTAATCTTTAACATAAGCTCTTTCATTTTATCTGCCTTTAAAACAGGTAACTTTGATGTGTTAACTCCACAGATTTCAACTTTATTAATCATCATAGGTCATCTCATCCCCTTCAGTAATAGTTGTATTAAAATTATTTCCTTTTAGGGATTTTTTTATACCGGAGATGCTCTACCAAATTTTCCTATATCATTTTATTAATCTCTTTTTTAAGCCTTTTGATAATTCTCTTCTCTAGTCTTGATATGTAGGATTGTGATATACCAAGAATATCAGCAACCTCTTTTTGTGTTTTTTCACCTCCACCTTGAAGACCAAACCTTAACTCCATTATTTGTTTTTCACGACTATTTAATCTTCCCATAGCATTTTGAAGTAGTTCCTTTTCAACCTCTGATTCAATTTCATGATATATCAGGTCATTCTCTGTTCCTAGTATATCTGATAACAATAGCTCATTTCCGTCCCAATCAACGTTTAAAGGCTCATCAAATGATATTTCTGCCCTTATCTTACTATTTCTTCTTAGATACATTAATATTTCATTTTCTATACATCTTGAAGCATATGTAGCAAGTTTTATATTCTTTTGTGGATCAAATGTATTTACTGCCTTTATAAGTCCTATTGTTCCTATAGATATTAAATCCTCAACACTTATACCTGTATTTTCAAATTTTCTGGCTATGTAAACAACAAGTCTTAGGTTCCTCTCAATTAAAACGCTTCTGATTTCTTCATCCCCAAGTCTTAGTTTTTCAACTAAGTCTTTTTCCTCTTCACTTGTCAGTGGTGGAGGAAGAGCTTCATTTCCTCCAATGTAATAAACCTCATCTTTAGAGAATAACTTAAAATATAGTAAATTAAAATATGACCTTATATTTATTATTTTCTCCTTTAGAAACTTAAAAAAATTCAACCTTTTCCCCTCCTAACTTAATATCTCAGGATACGCAATTGCATCATATGCCCCATCACCTAAAAATGACTTATTATGCAGTGCAACTGTTACCCCCTTATTAACCTTTACTTTATTTTTGCTTTTTGCAATTACCATGTCTGTTTTTATTCCTGTTAATATTCCATTGTCTACCCCTATAGCCTTATATGGGATAATTCTAAGCCTTGATGCTGCTATACAATCCCTGAATTCTTTATTTATTTCAAAGTTAGAAATATCTATTTTTTCAATTGGAATTATATCCTTTAATGCATATAAACAGCTTACAACTACTTTCGAGCCATTTAAAGGATCCTTTAAGTAATTACCAGTATCTATAAACCCCTTTAATATGCAGCTTTTACCATCAATATATACCTCAAGTTCAACCTTACTTTCTTCTTCTCTACTATAGGATTCAAAAACATCAAAACCTATCTTAACAAATATAGTTGTAATAATACTTCCAACAATAATAAATCCCGGTGAAATTTTACTTAACAAAAATGCACTATCTAAAGTATTTATGTCACCATATATTAAATAAAATAAACCTATAATTCCTCCCCCTAAAAGAAATGCTTCTGTATAAAACACAAGGGTTAATCTTATAAATTTTTTAAAACCTTTAGGAGTAAAAGCTACTAGTATCATAATAAAAGAAACAATTATCTTAAATATAAGAGAGTAGAATATGTGAAGACGGGGTACGAATAATACAAAAACGTATAATGATCCAATTAACGCTGCTAAAATAATTTTCCACCATTTAGAACTAATATTAGTCAATCTACTTAGTAGATATAAAAGAAAAAAATTCATTGCGATATTTTGAAACATCAAAACATCTATATATACACTTTCCCCCACTAACTTACCTCCAAATAAAAAGTAAACCACTAATCCAATTATAGGCTTAACTACCTGTAAAATTTGTCACTATATCCAATCATATGTGTTAAAACTTTCCTCAAAGTATTACAGTTTTGGACATAAAAAAACAGGGCCAATAATGGCCCTATAGGGGGGGATTGGGATAAGTTCTTTAAAGTTATTTACATGTAGGAAAGGTATCCCTTACATGAATATACCTAGATTGTTTCCATATTTAATAAACTCTATACATATCAACAGAATAAATTATTCAAAAATTATGTCTTATTATAAAATTTTATTATGTTAAATTTTACTTCTTATATTCATCTAAAAGATACTTAAACATCTCAAGAGTATCATCTAAAGGTTTAGTGGTAGTAAAGTCAACTCCTGCCTTTTTCAAAAGCTCTATTGAATAGTCGCTTCCACCTGACTTTAAAAATTCAATATATTTGTTAAGGTTTTCTTCATTTTCTAAAATTGATTTTGCCATACTTATTCCTGCTGAAAGACCAGTTGCATACTTATAAACATAAAAGGAATCAAAGAAGTGAGGTATTCTTGCCCACTCTGATGAAATATCCTTGTCAATAACACATACATTACCATAATATTTCTTATAAAGATCAATCCAGATTTTTGATAATTCTTCCCCATTTAAAGCTTCATCTTTGTCAGCTTCTCCATGTGATAGCATTTCGAATTCTGCAAACATCCCTTGTCTAAAGAAAGTAGTTCTTATACTTTCTAAAAATTCATCTATAACATATCTTCTTTCTTCACCTTTTAATGTTTCCATAAGATAAAGATACATTAGGCATTCATTTGTAATAGATGCTACCTCTGCACAAAATATAGTATATGATGAATATACATATGGCTGTGTCTTTCTTGAGTAATAAGAATGTATAGAATGACCAAGTTCATGTGCTAGAGTCAAAACATCATCTAATTTTTCTTTATAGTTTAAAAGTATATAGGGTTTTGTATCATATGAACCCCATGAATATGCCCCTGTATACTTTCCTTTATTATAATAAACATCAATCCATTTATTATTAAAAGCTTCATCTAAAATTGATTTATAATCATTACCTAAAATATTAAGTGATGTTTTAATCATTTCCTTAGCTTTTTCGAAGTCTACCTTAGTATTTGAACTTTTAACTGTTGGTGCATATAAATCATATAAATGCATCTCAGAAAGACCAAGCTCTTTTTTCTTAATACCTATATACTCATCAAGTAAAGGAATACCCTTAGACACAGTACTTATAACATTTTTATATACATCTACTGGAATATTGTCTTCAAATAATGAAGCTTCAAGGGAAGATTTAAATCCTCTAGTTTTGCTATAAAAAACATCTTTTTTTATTGAACTTGATAATATAGCTCCATATGTGCTTTTAAATCCTTCATATGTACCAAGCATTCCCTTAAAAGCATTTTCTCTAAGTACCCTGTCATCACTTCTTATAAAGGTAGAATAATTAGAATCGTTAAGTTCAAATTCATCACCTTTAGAATCCTTTATTTTAGGGTATTTTAAGTCCACATAGCTTAGCATCTTATATATATTCTCAAAGGAAAGAGAAACTTCCTGTGATGCAGATAGTATTTTCTCTTCACTTTCAGATAAAACTATTTTCTTTTTTCTAATAAGCTCATCTAAAAGTCTTTTATATAAACTGAGTTTTTCGTAAGCTCCTATAAGGTTATATATTTTCTCATCTCCCTGAGATAAAATTTCTGGCACAATAAATGATAACTTTGAATCAACATCTACATTTATCTTTTCTCCAAGGCTAGCAAGATTTTGGTTATCCGAATTAGAATTATCCTCATCTCTTTTCATAAATGTAAAGCTAAGTATCTTTCCTGTTATTCTCTCTGCCTCATCTGAAAGCCATAAAACCTTATAAAGATTTTCTCCACTATCTAAAATTTTTCCCTTTAAAGAGATAATTTCATTAACTAAAAGATCTATTTTTTCTTTATCTCTTAGTATGTCTTCCTTACTGCTATAAATAGTATCAATATCCCATTTATATTTGTCCTCTATAGCACTTCTTTCTTTTACTTCTAACATATAAATCACCTCATTTATAGTTATACCAAAATTACTAAGATTTTAGTATTAAATTTCAATAAAAATAAGCAAAATAAAAAGCAGTCAAGATTGACTGCTTAAATTTACTTATCTTCTTCTTTGATTTCTAAAGAATGGAGGTATATCTAAGTCATCTGATGATACTGGCATCTCTATAGTTCTAGGTTGAGCCTTAGGTTCCTGAATTTCAGTTGTAGCAACTTCTTCCTTAACAGGTTCCTTAATCACTTCACCTTGTCCTTCAAATCCAGTTGCTATAACAGTTATTCTAACATCTTCACCAAGTGACTCATCAATTACAGCACCAAATATAATATTAGCATCTGGGTCCGCTGCTTCCTTAACTTGGTCCGCTGCTTCTGTTACTTCAAATAATGTAAGATCAGATCCACCTGTTATGTTTAGAAGAACCCCTGTTGCACCTTGGATAGTAGTTTCAAGTAACGGACTTGATATCGCTTGCTTTGCAGCTTCAACAGCTCTATTCTCTCCTGAACCTCTACCTATACCCATATGTGCAAGTCCTCTATTAACCATTATAGTTGTAACGTCTGCAAAGTCTAGGTTAATAAGACCTGGTACTGTTATAAGGTCAGATATACCTTGAACACCTTGTTTTAAAACGTCGTCAGCTACTCTAAAAGCTTCTGTAATAGGTGTCTTTTTATCAACTACTTGAAGAAGTCTATCATTTGGTATAGTAACAAGAGTATCTACTCTTTCCTTTAACCTTTGAAGTCCCTTCTCTGCATGAATCATTCTCTTTCTTCCTTCAAATAGGAAAGGCTTAGTCACAACTCCAACAGTTAATATTCCAAGTTCCTTAGCTATCTCTGCAACTACTGGTGCTGCACCTGTACCAGTTCCACCACCCATACCTGCAGTAATAAATACAAGATCTGCTCCCTTAAGAGCTTGTACAATCTCTTCTCTACTTTCTTCAGCTGCTTTTTCTCCAATTTCAGGGTTAGCACCTGCTCCAAGTCCACGAGTAAGTTTATCTCCAATTTGTATTTTTTGTCCTGCCTTTGATAGGAATAAAGCCTGCTTATCAGTATTAATTGAGATAAACTCTATTCCCTTAAGCTCAGCTTCTATCATTCTATTAACTGCGTTGTTTCCTCCACCACCGCAGCCAACAACCTTTATTTGAGCATTGCTGTCTATATCAAATTCAAAATCTAGCACATTATTTACCCCCTTTTATGTTTTAGAAAAAGTCTGTAAAGAATTCCTTAACTCTATTAAAGATTCCTGACTTTTCCTCCTGTTCGTCTAAATCATAATCTCCATCTACTGCAACTTCATCTGCTGCGTCATTTCTAAATTCGTTTGCTAATGTTTCACTTGTTTTTTTATTTTTTAGAGCATAAACTGCTATTCCGGTTGAAGCAGAATACATTGGACTTGCAACACCAATAAAGTTTGGATAACCAAATCTAACTGGAACATTAAAGTGAGCCTGAGCTACTTCTTGTATTCCTTTTATATTAAATAATCCTCCCCCTGTAATTACAATTCCCGCAGACAAACTCTCACCTAAATCTTCTTTTTCCAAGGTATCTCTAATTAAGTATAATATCTCTGATATTCTAGCCTCCATAACTTGAGATACTTCATAAAGACTTACGTTTTTTTCTCCCTTACCACCTAAAGCGCTTATTTTCACTGTATCCTCTGGCTTTACAAGTGTGCTTGTAGAAACCCCATACTGCTTCTTTAGATTTTCAGAGTCTGAGTGAGAAATCTTACATACCATAGATATGTCACTTGTAATGTGTCCTCCTCCAACAGGAATCATTTTGGTAAATACTAAAGATCCTTTATTAAAAACAGATATATCCGTAGTCTCAGAACCTATATCAACTAGTGCAACCCCAAGCTCTTTTTCATCATCACTTAATGTTACCATTGATGTTCCAAGTGGTTCAAGAACTATGCCATCTATTTTAAGACCAGATTTTTCTACACTTCTTATTATATTTTGAACCGTCGTGCATGATGCTACAACAAGACTAACATCGACTTCAAGTCTGACCCCTCGCATACCTATAGGGTCTTTTATATCTCCGTATCCATCTACAACAAACTGTTCCTTTATTATATCTATTATTTCCCTGTCGGAAGTAACAGAAAAAACCCTAGCAGCTTGAAGTACTCTTTTCACATCCTCGGAGATTATTTCCTTGTTATCACCTGAAACTGCAATAACCCCTTTGTTTTTATAAAGTGATGCATATCCTCCAGGTATATTTACAAATGTAGATTTTATTTCCCTATTTGACATTTGCTCTGCCTGAGAAACCGCATCTTGAATAGCTTCAACAGTAGAATCAATATCTACAATTATACCTTTTTTTACACCTTTACATTCGGAGGTTCCAACACCTAATATATTAAATTGCTTTTTATTTATTTCAGCAAGTACAACACATACTTTTGATGATCCAATATCAAGCGATACTACTGTATTACTCATTTAGTAAATAACCTCCTTATTCTGTTTCGAGTACTATTAAAATTTCTTTATCAATATTTTATTATTCAACATAAATTTGAATAATCCTCTAAATAATTTAAAATTTTTTAAAATATTTAGAGCTACTTGCTACTTCCTTCTTTAACCTCTTTCATATAATTAATGCCATCTTTCCCCTGAAATCTTGGAAGAGTTTTATCTTTAAAGTTTTCTACCTTTACTAAAAGTCCTCTTCTAGAAACGTCACCAAATTTATTCTCCTGTGATGAAATAGTGTATTCAAGCGCGTTAACATCCCCTATTACATCAATTTCAAAGGGTGGAACGATATTATTTCCATCAATCATTATAGTAGGCCCTTCACAGGTTATAGTAGACTCAGCAACAATTCTATAACCATTAATTGCTATTGCTTCAGCTCCTGAATTTCTAAGTTCATTAACAATTTCAAACAAATCAACGTTGTGTACAACACTATTTTGCACTGCAATATTTGTTAATTCCCGTGAATCGCTATAAGCTATTTTTCTATTATCATCTAAGGTTATAGTAGCTCCTGGCCCTTCAACTTCAGTTATTCCATAGAAAAGCTTTATATATTTAAGTTCTTCTTTAATAGCTTTATTAACCTTATCGTCGGTTTCTTCCCCAGAATGTTGATATTCATTGAGTTTTTTTTGTAAATCAAATAGTTTATTATATAAACCTCTATTTTCTGCCTTTAAACTATTTGATTTAATCTTCATATCCTTATACTGGTTGTAGGTTAGAATTTTTGTAGCCTCAGATGAATTATTAACAATAAAGATTACAAGTAGTATCCCTGAAAGTATACCTATTAGAAGTAAAAGAAGTTTACCTTCATTAATCTTCATATTTCTCATCCTCTTTAGATTCACCATGTTCAACTACTAAATCTTTTTTTCTTCCAAAAATAATTCTTCTTATATAGGCAAAGTTATTAAATATCCTTCCACCAAATACAAAAACTGCAGCAAGATACATTGGTACATTTAGCTTATCACCAAGATATGTAAGTACTGCGGCTATTATAATATTTCCAAAGAACCCTGAAACAAAAATATCAGAATTAAACTTCTTTTCAAGAGCAGCCCTAACTCCACCAAATATAGAGTCTAATGCAGCTAAAATGGCAACAGGCATATATGACATAAACGCGGTAGGTATATCAATATTTAGGAACGAACCTATAAGTATACCAACTATCAATCCTATTAATGGTATCATTCAAATCACCTTCCTACTTTAATATACTTGTACTCAACATTTTTGCTATATTTTAGTATTTTCACTTTATCCTGTTTCTCAATTTTAAAATCACAGGCACTTTGCTGTATGATTTTATCTGCTACACTAGAAGTTATCTTAAATGCTCCCTCTAGTATTTTAGGGTTCCCAATAGCTTTAATGACAAAAGGTTCTGCTGAATCAAATTTTGTACTATTTACTTTTATCATTTTCCCTGCTTCTCTTATAGGTGTATTACTAACATAACGCTCATCATTTATAGATATAGCTTCTGCACCTGCAGCTAAAAGTTCATTTACAGTACTTAATACATCATTATCAAGTACTGTTGAGGAAACCTTTGTAGTAACATCTACAATCGGTGAAATAGTTATTACAACACCTTTACCTTCAACATCTGTAAGACCTGCGAGTACTCTTAAGCTATCTAAATCCTCTTTCATTTTTCCAGCTGTTTCATTAACGCTTGCAGCTGATTTTTCATATTCATCTACCTTTTTCTGGTACTCCTCAACTTTATTACCTAACTCCTGCTTTTGCTTCGTTAATTCATCTATTTCCTTAGCAATGCTATCTTGAGTACGTCCAGGAGTTACTGCATTTTTCTCAACATTTGTAATTCTAAATTGAAAAGATAGCATAAGTCCTAGCACAAGACATACAAGGCCAAGTAACAACTTGGATTTTAAGCTTTTCATTTTTTCCTCTCCTTTAGTCCTTTTTAAAAGCGGCAGTTCCATTTCCTAAAATTTTTATATAGCCTTTTTGGTTCTTAACTTCATCTTTATTTAATATAGATATAGCAAGACCTATTTTATAGTCTATATTACTTTCTGTGCCTATATTAATTCTAGTCCCATTTGAGGTAGTAAAAGTAATATTAAAGGGATCTGAAACATCTAAAGCAGTAAATACTGAATTTATTTCTCTATTGTCTAGAACTTGTATGCATGTCTTAAGTGCCCTTCTCTGTTCTTCCTTATCAAAGACAAATCCATTTGGTACATATTTAGTAACAGGTATTTTTTCTAAAATAGGTATCTTACCCTGTGGAAATTTAGATACAACCTGAACCATTTTCCCATTTTCATCAACATTAACATATCCTTCTTTAAGATTTATAACTGCACCTATTTTCTTTTCTGTAACATCAACGGTTACACTTGAAGGAAAATTTCTTGTAATTTTTACACTTTCAACATATGGATGAGATTCAATCTCACTTATCGCAGCTTTTTTATCTAGTAAGAATATATTTCTGCCATTTAGCTTTGCTAAAATTTCTATTTCTTCCTTACTTATAACCCTATTGTTATTAACTTTTATATCATTAATAAGAAAATAGCTGGACTTTAAACCTACTCCAGCTACAATTCCTAATATTATTAAAAGTAACGATAAGTTTATAAGTACTTTTCTTTTTTTGGCCCTTTTTTTGCTTTTGCCACTTGCCATAACTTAAACCTCTATGCTTTAATATTACTTTTTTGATATAAGATTACATACTATATCATAAATCTTATCTGATGCATCTATGATCCCCATGCTTTTTGATGCTTTTTTCATCCCACTTAAACTTTCCTTGTTACCTACAAGTGAAAATAACTTTTTACCTAGTACTCCATTAGGCAAATCTACTTCCCTAAGCTTTATAGCTGCCCCTTTATTTTCAAGTGCATTAGCATTAAGTTCTTGATGATTATTAGCTACATATGGAGATGGTATTAAAATAGCTGGTATAGAAAGTGCTGTTACTTCTGATAAAATGGTAGCTCCTGCTCTACTAATTATTATATCACATGCTGCAAGAGCATTTTCCATTTTATAGATATATGGAAGAATTTTCACATCTTCTCCTAAACTATACCCTCTCTTTGTTGCTTCCTTTAAAATATCATCATATTGGGCTTCTCCAGTTATAAAAAGCAATTGTAGTGCATGTTTTTTTATTTCTGGAATTATGTCAAGTACTGCGTTATTAAGGTTTTTGGCTCCTCTACTTCCTCCAACGGCTAATACAAGAGATTTATCCTTTGAAAACCCAAGTTTATCCCTTGAAATGTTTTTATCTGCCTTTAGAATCTGACTTCTTATAGGGTTTCCTGTGTAAATAACTTTCTTAACTGGGAAAAATTTAGCTGATTCTTTAAATGTTATCGCAATCTTTTTTACAAATTTTGAAAGTATTTTATTTGTCATTCCTGGAATAGCGTTTTGTTCATGTATTATTGTAGGAATACCCTTTAATGCAGCAGAAAGTACAACTGGTCCACATACATATCCTCCAGTACCTATAACAATATCAGGGTTAAAATCTTTTATAATTTTACTAGCCCCAGAATATCCCTTAAAAACTTTTTTTATAGATGAAAAAGTTTTTAAGGATACCTTTTTATTAAGACCCTCAACTTCAATGAATTTTATATTAAAACCTTCCTTAGGTACTAAATCACCTTCAAGTCCGTTTTTACTTCCTATAAATAAAATTTCTACATCTTTATTCTTATCTTTAATCTTTTTTGCAATTGCCACACCTGGATATATATGTCCACCTGTGCCGCCTCCTGAAACTATAACTCTCATATCCTATTCAACTCCATTTCTTTTACTATAACGTGATATATTAAGCAGTATACCAAGTGATCCTAGGGTAAATAGTAGTGATGATCCTCCGTAACTAATTAATGGAAGTGTAACCCCTGTAACTGGCATAAATGATGATACAACGAGTAGGTTTATACTTGCTTGAATTGCAATAAATGCTGTAATCCCTGTTGCAACTAAAGTTCCAAATTTATCACTACAATTTAGTGCTATTTTAAACCCTCTCCAAACAAGAATACCAAATAATGCTATTACAAAAAAAGCACCTATAAAACCTAATTCTTCACCAATTATAGCAAATATAAAGTCATTTTGGGCCTCCGGTATGTATAGCCACTTTTGTCTTGACTGTCCAAGTCCTAGTCCAAAAAAACCTCCTGCTCCAAGTCCATATAGTGATTGTATTGCTTGATATCCATCACCTAATGGGTCCTGCCATGGATTCAAAAATGCAAATACTCTTTTACGTCTGTAATCAGCAGACATAGCAAATGCAGCAGCCGCTAAGATTCCACTTCCTGCAAGACCACCAAGATGGAGCCATCTAGCTCCTGAAACAAATAACATACAAAATGCTGTTGCAAATAGTATAACAGCTGTACTCATATTAGGCTGAAGCATTATAAGTCCTGAAAATAATCCAGCAACTAAAAGAGTTGGTACAACTCCCTTTATAAATGACTTAACATTGTTTCCTTTTCTTGCAAGAGAGTCAGCTAAATAAATGATAAGTATAATCTTTGCAAGTTCTGAAGGTTGAAATCCAAGACTTCCAACTCCAATCCATCTACTTGCACCTTTAGCTGCAGGCATAAAAAGTACTACAACTAGCAAGCCTAAAATAATTAACATAGAAAACTTGATAAGTTTTTTGTTTCTAAATTTTCTAAAGTCAACATTAGCTGCTGTAAGCATTGCAATTATTCCAAGAACTGTCCAAATCGCTTGTCTTTTTAGGTGATAATATCCATCTCCTTGCTTTTGTAAATCTGTTACCATACTTGCACTAAAGATCATAACAAGACCTACTGCAAGTAGCATTAGTATCACTATAAAAAGTACAAAGTCTATAGAATTTCTTTTTTCTTTCATTAAAGGCCTCCTATTTTAAAAACTAATAGCTAAGAACCCTATAAGACAACATATTGCAGTTATTATACAAAACATAGATACTATTTTTGTCTCATGCCATCCAATATATTCAAAATGATGATGTATTGGACTCATTTTAAATACTCTTTTTCCTGTTAATTTAAATGAAGTTACCTGAATAATTACCGATAATACTTCTATAACATAAACTAGTCCAACAATTAAAAGAATAAATGGCATTTTTAAAAGAACTGCTAGTGCTGATATTGCTCCTCCAAGGGCTAAAGATCCTGTATCTCCCATAAAAACCTTAGCTGGATAAGAATTATATTTTAAAAATCCAAGTAGTGCTCCTGCAATAGCGCCACAGAAAACGGAAAGATCTCCTTTCCCAAGTCCAAATGTTACAACTGCAAAAAACACACATATTATTAATGTTACACCGGATGCTAGTCCATCAAGTCCATCAGTTAAATTAACTGAATTAGTAGCTCCTACAATTACAAAAACCATAAATGGTATGTAAAACCAACCAAGATCAATAAAACTACTTGTAAAAGGTATATGTATATCACTTCCTATGTTGTTGTAAGCGAATACTGTTAAAATAAGAGCAAAGGTTACTTGACCTATAAGCTTTTGGTAAGCCCTAAGTCCTAGGTTTTTTCTTCTAATTATCTTTAAGCTATCATCAAGTAGCCCAATAATTCCATAACCTACTGTAGTAATAAGAGCTACTGCAAGTGGACCTGTTATATTTTGATAAACAACTATACTTGTTATTAACAGGGATATAATAAACATTACCCCACCCATAGTCGGCGTTCCCGCCTTTACTTGATGACTTTTAGGTCCCTCTTCTCTAATACTTTGACCAAATTTAAATCTTCTAAGTGCTGGTATAACAATAGGTCCAAGAAGCAGTACTATTAAAAAAGCGACGACTGCTGAAAAAATTGTAACTTTCATTTTAGTTTCCCCTCTCTGTGTCTTTAGTTATATAGTCAATTACTGTTTCAAGCTTCATTCCTCTTGAAGCTTTTACTAAAGCAATATCTCCAGGTTCTAGTATATTTCTTAGATATATCTGTGCCTCTTCTTTTTTTAGAAAATACCTTGATTCTATATAATCTTTAGCTTCATCGTAAATATATTTAGAATTTTCACCTATAGCAATAAGAACATTTGCCTTATTTCTAATATCTATTCCAACCTCCCTATGTCCTGTTTCACTATAATCCCCAAGCTCAAACATATCTCCTAAAACAGCAATTTTTTTATTTCCCTTAAATGAATTTAAAACACTTAGTGATGCCTTCATTGATTCTGGATTTGCATTATAGCAGTCTGCTATTATTTTTATTCCATCTTTTAAAGTTTTCACATTCATTCTCATTCCACAAGGCGCAAAATCTGCTATTCCTTCTTTCATATCTTCTATTCTCATGCCAAGAATATCTGCTATAGCAATAGCTGCCAATGCATTATATACATTATATACTCCTGGAGAATTTACCTTTATAGTCTCTTCACTACCCTTATAGATTATTTTAAACTCTATACCCTCTTCTCCATAATCAATTACATCAAAAGCATTGTAATCTCCTAAATTATTTATAGAAAGTTTAATAATCTTATAATGCATATCACCAACAGTTTTTAATAATTCATCATCCCCATTAACTATTAGTATGCTATCTTTATCAAAAAAAGTTGTGATTTCCATTTTTGCTTTTAAAATTCCCTCTTTACTACCTAGATTTTCAATATGTGCTGTTCCTATGTTAGTTATAACTCCTATATTAGGCTTTGCTATTTCTGAGAGTCTCTCTATTTCATGAAAGTTGTTCATACCCATTTCTAAAACTGAAACCTCATGTCCATGTTTCAAATTAAACAAGGTATGCGGAAGGCCTATTTCATTATTAAAATTTTTATCTGTTTTATGAACATTAAAATTCTTACTTAAAACTGAAGATATAACTTCTTTAGTTGAAGTTTTACCTACACTTCCAGTAACAGCTATAAAAGGAATATTAAACTTAGACTTATAGTAAGCTGCAATTTTCCCAAGTGCAAAAAGCGTATTATTCACTAGTATATATGGAATATCACTTTCTACAGGCTCTGAAACTATAGCACATATAGCACCATTTTCTACAGCCTTAGATACAAACTTATTTCCGTTAAAGTTTTCACCTTTAAGAGCAACAAATAAATCTCCTTCGTTTATAGTCCTTGTATCTGTTGAAACCCCATTAACAACTATATTTTCCTTGTAGTTCACCACATTTCCATCTAGTATATTAATAATCTCATCTAGGGTCATTTTTTCCATTATAGCTCCTCCTTAAGAAAATCAAGTACAATTTCTTTTTCATCAAAGTGAATAGTTTCATTTTTTAGTATTTGATAAGTTTCATGTCCCTTTCCTGCTATAACGATTACATCACCTTTTTTAGCATTATCAATTGCATATTTTATAGCATCTTTTCTATTTTCAATTACTGTATAGTTACATCCTGTTGCTTTCACCCCTGGTATTATATCTTGTATTATATCTGAAGGCTCTTCCCCTCTAGGGTTATCAGATGTTACAACGCAAAAATCTGCTATTTCCCCTGCAGCTTTTCCCATTAGTGGTCTTTTAGTTCTATCTCTATCTCCTCCACATCCAAATAGTGCTATTAAGTTCCCATCTGTATATTCTTTTGTTGTGCTTAGAATATTTGTAAGTCCATCTGGAGTATGAGCATAATCAATTATTACAGTAAATCCTTTACTTGAAGTTATTTTTTCACTTCTTCCTGGAACAGAACTTAGACTTTCAAGACCCTTTTTAATGTCTTCAAGGGTTATATTAAGTATTAATGCTGCACCAATACATCCTAATGCGTTATAAATGTTAAACTTACCTGGAAGATGAAGTAATATTTCTTCAGATTCCCCCTTATAGTTAAGTTTAAATTTTGCCCCTTCACTACTAATCAATATATCTGATGCAAAAAGATTTGCTTCATTTGTTAATCCATATGTAAGTACTTTCCCTTTAATTTTATTAACTGCTTTTCTTCCATATTCATCGTCAATATTAATAACTGCATATTCACTATTATCGAAAAGTTTCATCTTAGCATTAAAATAGCTTCCCATGTCACTATGAAAATCTAAATGGTCCTGTGTTAGATTTGTAAATATCCCTACCTTAAAATCTACTCCATAAACCCTCTTTAGGTCAAGAGAATGGGAAGAAACTTCCATAATGCAAGAATCATCACCAAAATTAATCATATCTCTAAATAACCCTTGAAGGTCCTTTGACTCCGGTGTTGTTCTTTTAGCTTCTTCCTTTTTACTTCCAATTATATTATATATTGTACCAAGTAGTGATGTCTTTTTATTTGCCACTTCAAGAATTGATTTCATCATAAATGTAGAGGTTGTTTTACCATTTGTACCTGTTATACCAATAACATCTATTTCCTTAGATGGATTACCATAAAAGTTACTTGAAATTAAACTCATGGCCTCCCTTGTATCCTTAACTTTTATAACTGTTACATCATTTAAAGGCTCTAAATCTTTAGAAACAACTATAGCTTTAGCTCCATTTTCAATAGCTTTTTTAATAAATGTGTGTCCATCTACATTAAGCCCTACTATACAGAAAAAAAGGGAATTTTCATCTATATCACTTGTACTGTAGCATAACTTTTTAATGTCTATATCATTTCCTATTACCTCAACCTCTTCCATGTTTTTTACTAAATCCGAAATCTTCATATAAATACCTCCCTAATCGTTTATAGCACAATATGGTGGAACCCCGCCATATTGTGCTAACACTATTCATTCAAATCCTGTGTATTCTGTAAAGTTATTTTTATAGTACTTCCTTTATTAACCTCAGTTGTAGGCTCCACATCTTGGCTTATAGCTACTCCTTCACCATCAAAAGTTACACTTAAGCCTAAAGATTTACAAACCCCTTCAATCTCAGCTTTGCTCATTCTTTCAAAGTTTGGAACAGCTACCTTACCTTTAAGATTTTCTTCTACACCTAGGTATAAGGAAACCTTTGTTCCTTGATTAACACTCATTCCTGGTTTTGGACTTATATCATATACAGTTTTACCAGTACCAACAACCTCAACCTCAAGTTTTAAATCGCGAAGTTTCTTTTGAGCCTCTTCTAAGGCAATTCCTCTGACATCAGGTATCATTACCTTTTGTTTATTTTCAGGTAAAATTGATTCATCTTGAGCAACTCCCATATATCTTAAAATATCTTGGAGTAGCTGATGTGCTGTAGGCGCTGCTGTTTGACCACCGTAGTAAGCTACAGCTGGATCTGGCTCATCAATTGATAGTAAAAGTACAAACTTTGGATTATCAATAGGAGCAATCCCTGCAAAGGATGATACATACTTTCCTGGCGCATATTTCCCATTTTCAACCTTTTGAGCAGTACCTGTTTTACCACCAATTCTATACCCTTCTACTCCTGCTTTTTTTGATCCACCATCAATAACAACTTGTTCCATCATCTCTCTAATGGTTTTAGAAGTTTCAGGTGATATAGCCTTTTTACTTATCTCTGGTGCAAAATCTTTAACTACAGAAGTATTCCCATTTTCATCTGTATGGGTTATTTTCTTAACAAGGTGAGGCTTCATAACGTCCCCATTATTTCCAAATGCCCCAATAGCCGTTATAAATTGTATAGGAGTTATTGATACCCCTTGACCAAATGCTATAGTTGCAGTTTCAACAACACCAACTCGACTAAGTGGCATTATAATACCCTTTTCTTCTCCTAAAAAGTCAATTCCTGTTTTCTTTCCTAGTCCAAATGCATCTATGTACTTATAAAGCTTGTCTTTCCCAAGTTTTTCGCCAAGCTCCATGTAACCAACATTACAAGAATTATTTAATATCTCTGGGAATGTTTGTACACCATGACCACTTGATTTCCAGCACTTTCTTACACCATCACCAACTCTTTTAGATCCATTACATACAAACTTATCGTTCATTGTTACAAGATTTTCTTCAAGTGCTGCTGCTGAAGTAAAAAGTTTGAAAATAGAACCTGGCTCAAAGTTTTCATTAACAATTGGCATTTTCCACTTTGCCATAGATTCGCTAGCACTACCTTCAACTGGTTTATTAGGATCATAATCCGGTTTACTAGCCATCGCAAGTATTTCACCTGTTTTAGGATCCATTATAACTGCATTAGCCTTCTTAGCCCTGAACTTAGACACTGCCTCTTCCAGTGCTTTTTCAGTAAAATACTGAATAGATTGATCAATTGTTAATACAACATCATTTCCATTTGTAGGCTTTATGTATGTTGACATATTGTATGGAAGTTCCCTATGAAACTTATCTGCTTCCCCCATAAATCTTCCAGGTATACCTTTAAGTTCTTGATTGTATTGCTTCTCAATTCCGGCTCTACCGTCACCATCAATATTTGTATTACCAAGAACCTGTGACAGTGAGTTTCCGCCTGGATAATATCTCTTTGTGTCCTCTGTTACAACTATACCTGGTAATTTAAGTTCTCTAATTTTATCTCCTTGATCTTTTTCTATTCTTCTAGAGATAGTTACACTAGACATAGGTAGACCATTAGGAAGTGTTTTGTTAAGCTTTTTTAGAATTTCTTCCTGAGTAAGTCCTAAAATAGGTGCAAGCTCAGATGATATCTTTTCCTTAGAAGTTTTATTCTTATCAATTGCTTTTCTAATGTCCTTTAGATATGCATCAACTCTCTCAACATTTCCACTTACAGCAAGAGGTTCTCCATTTCTATCTACTATATCTCCTCTTTTAGCATCGATTTTAGTGTCATAGGTCCACTGTTCCTTTGCCCACTTTTGCAGCTGTGGTGACCACATAATTTGAACCCATGCATACCTTCCAATAATAACTAGCTGAACGGTAAATATAATTAAAAGTAGAATTATAATTCTCTTTCTGTTAGTAACAGAAGTTTTTAGCTTAAACTTCAACAAGCACCCCCCCTTAATAAATTAGTCCTAATATCCTTTGCATGGTGGTTAATGCTGATTCTTTCTTATTTTCTTTAGTTACATTTTTACTTAGGGGATTTACACTTACAAAGTAAGTATTTTCTTTTGTAGGTTTAACCATACCGTACTTGCTAATAGCAACATCTTCTATAGCCTTAAGATTATTTAGTTTTGCAAGGTCCACATTAATATTTTGATTTTCTTTTTGAACCTTTTCAACTTCCATCTTTTCGCTTCTTATCTCAGATGATAAAGTTAAAATAGTTGTGTATCTTCCTACTGTTATAAATGCCATAGCAAATATAACAAAAACTGTCAACATTACTTTTATCTTTATTTTTGCTTTATTTTTTGATTTTTTCTTTTTAGGTTTAAGGCTTTCGGTAGGTTTTCTTTCTTTAACTACTTTCTTTTGCTTTTCGTAATCATAGGCAACATTTCCATAAACATATCCACTTGATTTTGGATAATTATTTTTCATTACCAATTTTATTCACCCCCGTAACTATTTAGAACTTAAAGCTTTTCAGCTACTCTTAATTTAGCACTTCTTGATCTTGGATTAACTTCTAACTCCTCTTCACTTGGTGCTATTGGTTTCCTAGTAATCACTTTTATTTCTTTTTTACTTCCACATACGCACATAGGGAAGCTTGGTGGACATGTACAAGGATTCTCCTTATTCTTGTATGTATTTTTTACTATTCTATCCTCTAATGAGTGGAAAGTTATTATACACAGTCTTCCTTCCTCATTTAAAACATCTAAGCAATCCTTAACTGCAGTCTCTAAAATATCTATTTCCTTATTTACTTCTATTCTAATTGCTTGGAAAGTTCTTTTAGCAGGATGTGGCCCCTCTCTTCTTGCAGAAGCTGGTATTGCTTTTTTTATTATTTCTACAAGTTCAAAGGTTGTTTCTATTTCCTTTTCTTCTCTTTCCCTAACTATAAAATCAGCAATTCTTGAGGCCCATCTTTCTTCCCCAAATTCTGAAATTATTCTATGAAGCTCTTTTTGGGAGTACTCATTAACTACTTCCCTTGCTGAAAATGCAGAATCTCTATTCATTCTCATATCAAGTGGTGCATCCTGCATATAGCTAAAACCTCTTTCTGGTACATCTAATTGATGTGAAGACACTCCAAGGTCTAAAAGAATTCCATCAACCTTTTGTATATTAAGTTCTCTTAGAACTTCTTTCACCCTACAAAAGTTACTATGAACATACTCTACATTTTTATAATCCTTAAGTCTTTCCTTTGAAGCCTTAAGTGCGTTAGTATCTTGGTCTATTCCTATAAGGCGCCCATTATCAGATAATCTTTTTATGATTTCCGAAGAATGACCCGCCCCTCCCATAGTACCATCGACATAAATTCCATCTTTCTTAATATTCAGTCCCTTAATACATTCCTCTAATAGTACTGAAACATGTTTAAAATTCATTTGTATCACCTTTCTATAACATGCCAAGTTCACCCATCTTTTCTGCAATAGCAGCAAAATCTATGTTTTGATCATTATATTCAAACCATTTTTCCCTGCTCCAAATTTCAACTCTATTTGAAACACCAATGGTTATAACTTCCTTGGTTATGTTACCATAGTCTATAAGATTTTGTGGTAAAAGCGCTCTCCCTTGTTTATCTATATCAACTTCAGTAGCACCTGAAAAGAAAAATCTAACAAACACTCTTGCATCCTTATTTGTTAAAGGAAGCTTTTTCAGCTTTTCCTCGAGTATTTTCCATTCAGGTAAAGGATAAGCATAAATACATCCATCAAGTCCCTTTGTCATTATAAAAGGACTTCCTAATTCATCTCGAAGTTTTACTGGGATTATTATTCTGTTTTTAGCATCAAGAGCATGTTGGTATTCACCTATAAACATTTTAATCCCCCATTTAAACCCTTCGCTCCACTTTCAACCACTTACAACCACCTAATATATATTCTATAATAAAACTTTGAATCCTTCTATAGAATTTAACAAAAACTATAGAATTTAATTAAAAAAATAATTAAATTAAATTCTTTATTTTAAATTTAATGGCTTAATCATAGATAATGTAGTTCTGTCTTTACCAAAACCTTGATTGAGAGCCTCGTTTAAATCATAGATATCAATAGATTTAACTATATCTATTACCTCAAGAAAGCATCCACCTTTATTTTTAGTACTTATAATATTATTTAAAAGTGAAAATGAATCATCAAATATTCTTGTATAGTTTCCTAACATCATTTTTTTAATATTATTAAATCCATCCTCTTCTATTCCATCCCCTATTAACTTGTATACATCCTTGTAAAACTCATCTAAAACTTTTTTAGGATCTCTTGAAACACCTCCTAATACATTAAAAGCAAATTTACTATGAAGATTGACACCGTAACCAAAACTTGAATCAATATATGCTTCATTATATAGTCTTTCAAAAAAAGGTGACATATTACCACATAAATATTCTAAAATCATATTATACATAATTTCTTTTCTAAGTATTTCTCTTCCCTTAAGCCCCTTTGTATCAAGCTTAAATCCTATTAAAAACCTAGTATCAACTACAGGCATAACTTCTTCTATAGTTTCTTCTTTAACCTTCATAATTTCACTTGGATATATCTTAAGAGCTTTATCTCCACTTCCAAAACCTTCAATAGAATCTATAAGACTAAATATCCTTTCAGGGTCAACCTGACCAACTATAACTAATTCCATGTTCCTACAATTATAGAAAGTGTTATAACAGGTCATTAAGGATTCAAATGTAATTGATTCTACATCTTCCTTTGTTCCTGCAACATCATACTTAATATGATTTCTATGAAACATTCCTTTAAGTAAGTTCTCATATACTTTAGAAGAGGGATTATCTTGATACATGTTAATTTCTTGAATTATAATTCCTTTTTCTTTTTCAACATTCTCAGGTGTAATATATGGATTTGATAAACAGTTTAGGAAAAGCTTAATATTTTCATCTATTTTATCTGTGCAAGAGAAATAATACACAGTAGCAGTGCCATTTGTATAAGCGTTTATACTAGCACTTTGCTTAGAAAATCTTTCAAATGTATCTTTATTTTTAGATTCAAACATCTTATGCTCTAAAAAATGTGCTATTCCCTTTGGAGTTTTTATGTATTGTTTATTCTTTAAAGTAATAAAATTCGTATCTACTCCACCAAAATTCACAAGCATAGCCATATGAAATGATGACGAATTATCCCTTTTAACAATCGATATTTTAAGCCCCTTTGAAGTTACGTAGGAATAATATTTTTCTATACTACTTTTTTTCATTTTCATTTTTTTCACCTCTACCTAAAAAATATACAGTATCAAGAGTTAATGTATTTGCTGCCTTTATTACCTCATCCCTTGTAACCTTACTAAGACTTTCACATAAGTCTTCAAGTCTATATTTTGCACCATATATATTTAATCCCTGAAGATAAGCTATATATGTATATTTATTATCCCTAATACTTGTTAAACTGTGCATCATTCCTGCTATAGATATTGAAAGGTGCTCATCTGTAAAGTCTCCATTTTTTATACTATTAAGTGTTTCTATTATCTTTTCTTTCGCTATATTTTTAACTGATGAATCTATTCCACATGCTACAAACATCATTCCCTTATGTTTTTCAAGGGTACTATAAATTGTATAACAAAGACTTTCCTTTTCCCTTAAATTAATGAATAGTTTTGAATCTGCTCCCCCACCAAATAATCTATTAACAATAGTTAGTGCAGCAAACTCCTTAGAATTAAGATCTATAGAGGTTCTAAATCCCATACAAAGTTTTCCTTGATTCGTATCCACATCCTCAAAGACTTCTTTTACCTTTTCAACTTCTTTATGATTAATATTAACTTCTAGATCTTTAGCATTATTAAATGTAAATATTTCTTTTAATGTGGAAGTAAAAGAATCCATTTCAATATCTCCCATTACATAAACTTTAAGGGGCGCATCTTTTATAATTTCTTTATATCTTTGGTAGCACTTTTCATTTGTCAAAGACTCTATCCAACTTATTTTTCCTAATTTATCAATAGAATAGGCCTCGCCTTCACACATTACTTCTATAGTTTTATCAAATGCATAACTTTCCTTATTATCTCCCTTACCCTTTAGCTGCATAAGAAGATTTTGCTTTTCAGTTTGAAAGTATTCCTCTTTGAATTTATTATTTTCCTCTAATGGGTGGTAAATTACTTCCTCTAAAAATTTAAGCATATCCCTTGTTATATCACCTTCAACAAATTCTAGATTAGGATTTATATAATTTAAATGAACCCCTAGCGTATATACCTCTCCCTTTAGATTAATATCTGTACCTATAATTGAACCATAGGCAGCATTTAAAAATTTTGATATTTCACGACTACTTTGGTGCTTTCTTGAACCTCTAAGTAAAATATTAGAAATAAGAGCATTCTCTGATGCTTTTTCATCTAGGGGCATATAAAACATAAACCATACAATTATGGATTTCATAGATTTATTTTTAATAAGATAAACTTCTTTATTTTTCGCTAAATTCTCTTTAATAATATTCATGTGAACCTCCAATACCAAACTATTTATACTTAACCTTCCCCTAAGCATACCTTTGTATTCCTTATAATAGCTTTTAAAAGGACTCAAAAACTTAAAATAAATTATCTTATATTAGAACATTCGAAAGCTTTTAACTTGAAGGATACATAACTATAGTTTATAATTTATTTGACATTCACTTGAAAGGAAGATAATAGATGAAACTTGGAATAGTTGGGTTACCTAACGTAGGTAAAAGTACCCTTTTTAATGCAATAACACAGGCTGGAGCTGAATCAGCTAACTACCCTTTTTGTACTATAGAGCCAAATATTGGAGTTGTTAGTGTACCTGATAATAGACTTAATGAACTTGCGAAAATTTACGGATCACAAAAAATACTACCTGCTGCTATAGAATTTTATGATATAGCAGGTCTTGTTAGAGGAGCTAGTAAAGGCGAAGGTCTTGGAAACAAATTTCTTTCACATATTAGAGAAGTTGAATCAATTGTTCATGTTGTAAGATGTTTCGATGATGGAAACATTGTTCATGTTGATGGTTCAGTTGATCCAATAAGAGATATTGAAACAATAAATCTTGAGCTTATTTTTTCTGATATAGACTCAATAGAAAAGAAAATAGATAGAACTAAAAAGCTTGCAAGATCAGGTGACAAAACTGCTCAAAGAGAAATGGATTTTTGCGAAAAACTAAAGGCTCACCTTGAAAGCGAAAAACCAGCTAGAACTATGGAAATGACTGATGACGAAAGAGAATTAATAAAACATTTATTCCTTTTAACATCAAAGCCAGTTCTTTATGCTGCCAATCTTTCAGAGGATGATTTAATTAATGGTTCAGATGAAAACCCATATCTTAAAAAGGTTATAGAATATGCAAAATCTGAAGGTTCAGAAGTTATTCCTATATGTGCGAGGGTTGAAGAAGAAATTTCAACACTTGAGGAAGATGAAAAAGCTGAATTTTTAGCTGACTATGGTTTAACTGAACCAGGACTTCACAGATTAATAAAGGCAAGCTATAGCCTACTTGGACTTATAAGTTACTTAACAGCGGGACCTAAAGAAACTCGTGCATGGACTATTAAGGCAGGAACAAAGGCTCCTGCTGCTGCTGGTAAAATTCATTCTGATATAGAAAGAGGATTTATCAGAGCTGAAGTAGTTGCATTTGATGATCTTTTAGCTTCAGGTTCAGAAGCTGCTGCAAAGGAAAAGGGACTTGTTAGACTTGAAGGTAAAGAATACATCATGAAAGATGGAGACGTTGTAGAATTTAGATTTAATGTATAGTATAAAAGCTACTAAGGCATGCCTTAGTAGCTTTTTTTACTTGCTATTTGAACTGAATATTTTTTTATATAAATTTAATTTATCCATAACACTATTTTTAATACTTTCATAGGCCTTTCCTTGATTACTATTACATAACTCCTTTGAACAAATAATGTTAAAGCATTCATCTATACTTTCAACAGGATAAATATGAAAAAGACCATTTTTAACGGCTTCAATTACTTCATCACTTAAAATAAGTTCTGCCACATTTCTACTTGGTAATATTACACCTTGACTTCCATCAAGACCAAACCTTTTGCAGACCTCAAAGAATCCCTCTATTTTCTCATTCAATCCCCCAACTGGTTGAACTATACCCTTTTGATTTACAGATCCTGTGACTGCTATTCCTTGATTTAAAGGTATATCTGAAAGACTTGATATTAATGTTATTAATTCTGCAAGTGAAGCACTGTCTCCGTCTACTCCACCATATAATTGTTCAAAACATATGCTAGCCCCAAAACTAATAGAATTTGTTTTCCCAAATGTTTCGTTAAAGTATCCTGATAAAACCAGTACCCCTTTGCTATGAATATTCCCACTCATATCAACTTCTCTTTCAATATTAACAATTCCACTTCTAGAGGCATAAGTTGAAACCGTTATTTTACTTTGTTTTCCAAATCTAAAATCACCGATATCTATAACAGATAAGCCGTTTATTTCACCTACTTTGTAACCCTTTGTATCTACAATATACTTGCCTTCTTCATATCTTTCCATTGTTTTATCTTTGTATATTCCATGTCTTCTTTCTATATTTTTAAGAGCATTTTTAATATTCTTTCTAGATATTTGCTTTTCTTTATTTTCCTTAGAAAATATTGCGGCCTCTTCTATAAGGTCTACTATTTTCTCCATTCTCCCAGTATAATAATTTCTACTGTCCGCACTTCTACACGAATACCTTAAAATTTCTTTTACCCCATCTCTTGTTATAGGAGGTATATTATTTTCCTCACAGTAATTAGATATAAAACCTAGTATTTTCAAAGAGTTTGATGAACAATTTTTTATCTCCTCATCAAATTCTGCCTTAACCTTAAAAAATTCTCTAAAGTACTCATCATTGTTGTAAAGAAGATAATATATATAGGGGCTTCCTAGCAGAACAACTTTTATATCTAATGGTATTTCATCAGGTTCTAAATTTGTTAGTGATATAATATCATATTGATTTTTTAAACTCTGAAGACTTTCAATTGATACCTTTTGAGTTTTTAAGCTTCTTTTAAGTGCTATCCAACCTCCATAGCTTTTTAGAAGTGCCTCTGCCTCAAGCACAATATATCCACCATTTGCTATATGCAAACTTCCTGGCTTTATCATTGTAAAGTCTGTAACTAAGCTTCCCTGCTTATTTTCATACTCTATACTTCCAATCAAGCTACTATATTCTGGTTGCTCTTCATAAATTACAGGGGCTCCTTCTACATCTCTTGAACTTATGAAAACATTAACACTATATCTTTTAAAAAAACTTTCATCAAATTCTTCTGAATCCTTTTCATCTTCGTAGTCAATAAAAATATCAATATTTTCTATTATATCAATCTCTAAATCTTCTATATAATCTAGTATATCTTCATTATATCCATATACTTTTCTTAGATTTTTTATTGAATCATCCATTATAGTTAATGCTACTTTAGTATCAAGTTCTTTTAGTTCATTTGCCATTTCTTTTTTTATTTCTTTAGTCTTCTTTATTACTTCCAGTGCCACGAGCTTTAGTTCTGATACTTTAGAATTTATTTCTTCTTTCTTATCCTCCTCAAGCTCATCATATTCTTTTTCACTCATTTCTTCATTTCCACTTATGGGCACAAAAGCAAATCCATCGGAAGTATTTTTAACCTTAAAACTATTTTCTCCTGCTCTTTGCTGAAGTACTGATACTACCTTTGATATCATTTTTTTATATTTATCAATAATATCGTTTCTTTCTCTTTCATAAATATGGTCTGAAAAACTCTTTGGCACATCTTTATAAAGAAGATTTATAAGCTCATCAATATCCTCCTTAAAGTTATATGCTGTGCCAGAATTTAGTTTTAATGCCTTTGGCTTATAGGGATCGTGAAAGTTGTATACATAACACCAATCATGTGGTGTAGGAAGTTCTTTTGCATGCCTTTTAAGCTTATCAAGAATATAACTTCTCTTCCCTGTTCCCATACTTCCAGATACATACATGTTGTACCCCTTTCTATAAATAGAAAGGCCAAACTCTACGGCCTCAATTGCTCTATCTTGTCCAATTATACCCTTATATCCACTTATCTCACTTGTATCTTTAAATTCTGGCAAAAAATCAAAATTCATCAAAAGGTCTTTATATGTTAGCTCTTTCTTATAATGCAATACTATCCCTCCTTTGCCTTAATATATAATATTCATAACTATTAATATTAAGCCATGAATTTTTAAGTTTTTTTAAATCTAAAAGCTTTATTACTTATGATATTTACAAAACTTAACATGTGTTACATAATATTTCTTTTTATAATAGGAATTTATCTATTTATCTAGAAAATAGTATAAATACTTCTATAAATCATAAATATAAAAGTATAGGTCTTGTCACTAAATTTTAAAATTCTTTTTATAATATTAACAATTATCTTAATATTTCAATATTTTTTTATTGACATCCTTATCAGAATATTATAAAATTTAGCCAAGACATAGTTAGAAGGTAATACCTATTCTTTAATCAGGTAATACCTATGACCTATATATTGTGAACCAATCATATTTTGAAGGAGGACGAAGATATGGAAAACAAAAAAATTAGCCCAGTTGATGAAAAGCTGCCTGTTGGTAAACTGATTCCGCTTGGATTTCAACACGTTTTTGCAATGTATGCAGGTGCCTTGGCGGTTCCACTAATTCTTGGAGGCGCGATGGGACTTGATACTGAACATCTAGCTTATCTTATCGCAGCTGACTTATTTACTTGTGGTCTAGCAACATTAGTACAGGCTCTTGGAATTGGTAAGTATTGCGGTATAAGACTTCCTGTTGTTTTAGGATGTTCCTTCGTTGCAGTAGGTCCAATGGTTGCAATTGGAAAAGATGCAACTCTTCCAGTAGTATTTGGTGCTGTAATAGCTTCCGGTTTGTTTATATGGCTTATTGCAGGGTTATTCGGAAAACTTACTAAGTTTTTCCCACCACTTGTTACAGGTATAGTTATAACAACAGTTGGATTATCACTTTTCCCTGTAGCTATAAACAATGCTGCAGGCGGAGCTAAAAGTCCTGGTTATGGAAGTCTTGAAAATTTATTCCTTGCAGGAGTAACATTAATCGTTGTAATCATAATGAACAGATTTTTTAAGGGCTTTTTACAAGCTATATCAATCCTTATCGCACTTATAGTAGGTACTATTATTGCTTCATTCATGGGAATGGTTAACTTTGATGAAGTTGCACACTCTGGTTGGTTCAAAATAGTAACACCATTCTACTTCGGAATGCCAGAATTTAGAGTAGATGCAATTGTATCATTATGCTTAGTTGCTATAGTAACAACAATTGAAGCTATCGGTGTATTTATAGGACTTGGAGAAATATGTGACAAAGAAATTACAGAAAAAGATATGGTAAGAGGTATCAGAGCTGAAGGTATAACAAAGATCATGGGTGGTGTTATGAACTCATTCCCATATGCTACTTTCTCTCAAAACGTTGGACTAGTTACACTATCAGGTATAAAGAGCCGTTACGTTTGTGTAACAGCAGGTATCATACTAGCTATACTAGGAGTTATTCCTAAGTTCGCAGCTCTAGGTACAGCAATCCCAGTTTCAGTTCTTGGTGGAGCAACACTTGCAATGTTTGGTATGGTTGCAGTATCAGGAATGAAGATACTATCAAAGGTTGATTTCTCAAAACAAGGAAATCTTCTAACAATCGCTATATCAATGGGTATTGGTCTTGGATTCAAATTCGCTCCAGCTGCACTTGTGAACATTCCACACGGTATCAAAATGTTCCTAGAAGATGGAATAGTTACAGCAAGTATACTTGCTATAGTTCTTAACATAGTATTTAATTACAAAGACCTTAACAAAAATAAGGTTGAAGGTATTACAGAAAGTGTTGGTGGACACTAAAATAATACTTAACTTTTCAAACCTACAAAAAAGGACTAGCTAAAAGCTAGTCCTTTTTTAATATTACTTTTCTTCATTATTTATCCCAATTATTTTAAGCGAACTACTAGTCCCAAGTCTATCTGCTCCAGCACTTATCATATTTATAGCATCCTCATAACTTCTTATTCCCCCTGATGCCTTAACTTTTAATGATCCTTCTACAGCTTTTTTCATAAGCTTTACATCATCAAGTGTTGCACCTCCACCTGAAAAGCCTGTTGATGTCTTTACAAAATCTGCTCCTACTTCCTTAGCTAGTTTACATGCTATTTCCTTTTCCGTGTCTGTTAATAGGGATGTTTCAATTATTACTTTAACAACAGCTTTATTTCTTGCCTCAAAAACAACTGAATTTATATCACTTCTTACATAGTCAATATCTCCTTCTTTAAGACGTCCTATGTTTATTACCATATCAACCTCATCTGCTCCATTTTCAATTGCATCCCTTGTTTCTAATGCTTTTACCTTAGAGGTAGATGCTCCTAGGGGAAAGCCTATAACCGTACAAACCTTTACTTTACTTCCTTCTAGTTCATTCCTTGCGTGAGATACAAAGCAAGGATTAATACAGACCGCTGCAAAACCATTTTTCTTAGCTTCACTGCATAAAGCCTTTACCTCCTCTAATGTCGCTTCAGGCTTTAAAAGTGTATGATCTATAAATTCTTTAATATCTTCCTTTTTCAAAGCAATTCTCCCTTCACTTAAATAATAGATAACGATTATATTTTATAATATTAATACATAAAATATAACATAAAGAACAATATAATAACATCTTAAGCTTTCCATGTGCTACTCCATTTAATTTAAAAATATATAGTAAAATTTATATAAAAATATGTTATAATTAAAGTGGTATCGTTTTATATTTTATAAAAATTACATATAAAGGAGATTGAAAATATGGGCTTCAAAGAGACAATTTCTAAAAAGTATGCAGATGCATACTACAAAAAGTATGGTGATAGAATTACTCAAGTCCAAGGACATGTGCTTAGCGTAAAAATTACAACTAAAACTATTCTTTGGATGTTTAACATATTTACAGCTGATATAGTTATAAAGCTTGATAGAACTAAATCAGTTGTTAGGTGTCAATACAAAGTTAAAAAATGGTTTAAGATGCCAGGATTTATGAACCTTTCCCAAGGACATTCTGTTATAGTTCAAGGTATCAAGGGTAAAAAAGGCAAGGAAAATAGTGATGTTATATCAGTAGTAAATATACGTAATCTTACTAACAAATCTGATCTTATTAAAGTGGATCAAAAGATAAAAAAGGTTCAACAAAGACAATATAGATAAAAAAACTCCTTAGATTAATCTAAGGAGTTTTCTAATTATTATACTTTATTTTTTATACCAAAACAAACTGGATATTAATGATATTGCTCCTGAAAGAAGAAGTACTACACCCCAATTTAAAATGCCTAGACCTTGTGTATGGAATATAGATTGCATCCATGGTGTATATACTATTAACATTAAAAGAGCAAATGATGATATTACTGCTAATATTAGATAGACGTTAGTAAATAGACCTACTTTGAACACAGAGTTTCTTTCAGATTTACACTCAAATACATGGAAAAGCTGTGACATAACAAGGGTACATAGTGCAACTGTTCTTGCCATTTTAAGATTTCCATCAGCATAGACTAATGTTACTGCAAATGCTACAACTGTAGAAACTCCGATTAGAGCCCCTCTTAAAACAATCTTGCTCCAAAGGCCATTTGCAAATATACCTTCATTTTTATTTCTTGCCTTTCTCATCATAACATCTTTTTCGCCTTTTTCAAGACTTAGTGCCATAGCAGGAAGACCATCAGTTGCAAGATTAACAAGAAGTATTTGTATAGGTAAAAGTGGTATAGGAAGTGACATTAAAGATGCTATAAACATGGTTAATACCTCACCAATATTACAAGCAAGTAAATATCTAAGGAACTTTCTTATATTGTCATAAATAACTCTTCCTTCTTTTACCGCCTCAACTATAGTTGTAAAATTATCATCTAAAAGTATCATAGATGATGCTTCCTTTGTTACATCAGTTCCTTGAATACCCATTGCAATTCCAATATCAGCTTCTTTAATAGCAGGCGCGTCATTAACACCATCTCCTGTCATGGCTACAACTTGATCTTTGCGCTTAAATGCCTTAACTATTCTGTATTTATGTGAAGGACTAACCCTTGCAAACACTCTTATTTTATTAATAACACTATCAAGTTTAGCATCACTCATTCTATCTAGTTCTTCCCCGGTTATAACCATGCTATCCTTCTCAATCATTCCTAGTTTATCTGCTATAGCCTGTGCTGTAAGCTTATGATCTCCAGTTATCATAACAGGAGTAATTCCAGCAAGTCTACATTCAAGTATAGCATCCTTAACCTCTTCCCTTGGTGGGTCTATCATACCAGCAAGTCCTAAAAATATAAGGTTATCTTCTACTATAGAATCAGCATCCTTATAAGCTAAAGCTAAAACTCTTAATGCTTCTTCAGCCATTTTATTACTAGCCTCTATAACCTTTTCCCTGAAAGTAGAATTTATTTTTACAACTTCCCCGTTAACCAGTGCATATGTACATCTTGAAAGTACTCTTTCGGTAGCACCCTTTGAAAACATTCTTTTATTACCATTTTCTTCACATAACACTGACATCATTTTTCTATCAGAATCAAATGGATTTTCCTTTATTCTTCTAAATTGATTTTTAACTAAATTTCTATTTCCAAAAGCTTTTTCACCTAGGATAACAAATGATATTTCTGTTGGATCTCCAACATAACTTGGTACCCCACCTCTTTTAGGTTCAGATATTGAGGCATTGTTACAAACAACTCCACACTCTAAAGTTCTTTTTAGAGTTAAATCACTTAGAAGGTTTACCCTTGAATCATTTTTAGTAATGTTACCACTTATGTCATACCCACTTCCTGATACTTCATAATAATTATCAATTGTATATATTTTTTTAATTGTCATTTTATTTTGTGTTAAAGTACCTGTTTTATCTGAACAGATTACCTTTGTACATCCTAAGGTCTCAACAGCTTGCAATTTTCTAACTAGAGCTTTTTTCTTCATCATCCTTTGGACTCCAAGTGCAAGTGATACCGTAACTATAGCTGGAAGACCCTCTGGAATTGCTGCAACTGCAAGTGAAACTCCAACTAGGAACATTCTGTATACATCTTCCCCTCTTATAATCCCAGTTATTGTTACCGCAGCACAAACTACTAAACATCCTACAACAAGTACTTTACCAAGATGATCTAATTTTTCTTGAAGTGGTGTTTGTTTCGTTTCTATTTCACCTAGCATGTCTGCTATTTTACCCATTTCAGTACTCATACCTGTTGCTATAACCTTTACTTTTCCTCTACCACTTATGACTGTACATCCCATGAATAGTGAATTTTTATTTCCAATATTTGAATTACCTTTATGTACAAATTTCTCAACTGGAACAGATTCCCCAGTTAATATAGACTCATCACTTTGAACCCCAAACCCTTCTATTAATACAGAATCCGCTGCTATTCTATCCCCGGCTTCAACTATTAAAATGTCTCCTGGAACAACTTCCCTAGCATTAATCGCTTGAATTTTACCATCCCTTATTACATTAGCAGTTGGGGATGCTAAACTTTGGAGCGCCTCTAGTGACTTTTCTGTTTTAAATTCCTGAACAAATCCTAATATTGCATTTATTAAAATTATAATTAATATCGTAACAGCATCAGCTTTTTCTCCCATGAATCCAGATATTAGTGTAGCACCAAGTAAAATCCATGTCATAAAGTCATTAAACTGTGCAATAAGGATTTTTATCGCAGATATTTTCTTTTTGGCTTCAAGCTCATTATAACCATACTTCTCTAGTCTTTTGTGTGCATCTTTAGATGTTAGTCCCTTATCTAAGCTTATACTTTCATGCTCAAGGGCATCTACTTTTTCTAATCTCATTAACTTACACCTCCCGTAATACTTTATTCTTATTTATATTAAGTAAACTTCTAAATTAGAAGTAAACTTTTATAAAAAAAGTGTATTAAATTTAGTCCTTATGTTATAATTAGGACGTTAGGCTACTATCTCTCAATGTTGATAATTCCTACACTTTAAGACTATTAAAGTTATATGCTAAATATTTATAAAGATTAATTAATCTTGTCTTCAAATATTTACATTTTTAAATAATTGTTTATAATGAATTGTAGTTATTTCGGAGGTGACCGTATAAATGAAAGATGTTATTTACATAACAGGACATAAAAGTCCAGACACAGATTCTATTTGTTCAGCTTTATCATACGCTGAATTAAAAAAACAACTAGGTTATGAAGCAAAGGCTGTTAGACTTGGAGATGTTAGTCGTGAAACTCAATTTGTACTAGACTACTTCGGTGTTGAAGCTCCAATGTATCTTGAAACTGTTAAAACAAAACTTTCAGAGCTTGAACTTGATGGCGCTGAAACTATATTACCTAGTGCTACAGTAAAAAAAGCTTTTAAGTTAATGAATGAGAAGGAAGTTAAAATCCTACCTATAACAGATGAAGACAAAAAACTTATAGGTATAACTACTCTTTCTGATATGGCTGAAAAGTATATTGGAACACTTGAAACAAACGTACTTTCAAAAAGCAATGTAACCATTGAAAACATTATAGATACCCTTGAGGGTACTGTAATTTCTGGAAATGACCTTGGTGAAATTTCAGGTGAAGTTGTAATTATTGCAATGTACCCAGATGATGCTAAAAAGTTCATCAATAAAGGTGATATAGTAATTACTGGTAATGTTGATACAAATCAACTAGCTGCAATTCAAAATGGAGCTTCAGTTTTAATTGTTACAGGTGCATTCAACGTAGATCCTATGATTATTGAGGAAGCAAAATCTAATGGTACAGTTATTATAAGTACTCCATATGATACATTTACAGCTTCAAAATATATACATCAAAGCATTCCTATATCATATATATCTACGCAACTTGATAATATAGTGTCATTTAAAGACTATGAGTTTTTAGATGATGTTAAGGAACAAATGACTAAAACTAGATTTAGAAGTTATCCTGTAGTAGACTCTTGTGGTAAGATAAAGGGCTTTATTTCTAGATATCATTTAATAACACAAAACAAAAAGAACCTTATTCTTGTAGACCACAATGAAAAATCTCAGTCTGTTGCTGGTATTGATGATGCTGAAATCTTAGAAGTTGTTGATCATCATAGAATTGCTGACGTACAAACTGCAAAACCAATTTACTTTAGAAATGAAACAGTTGGTTGTACTTGTACTATTATTGCAAAAATGTATTTTGAAAATGGTATTGAACCATCAAAGGAATATGCTGGTTTAATGTGTTCAGCTATACTTTCAGATACATTAAAATTCAAATCACCAACATGTACTAATATTGATATAGAAATAGCTACTAAACTAGCTAAAATAGCTGGAATTAATATAGATGAGTATGCTATGGAAATGTTTAAAGCAGGAACTTCACTTAAGGGGAAAACACCTGAGGAAATATTCTATCAAGACTTTAAAGATTTCTCACTATCAGGCTATAAGATAGGTATAGGCCAAGTTAATACTATGGATATAGATGGTCTAGGTGATACGAAGACTGATATCTTAAAGTTTATGGAAAAACTTTGTAATGATAAAAACTACAGTATAGTTACTCTAGCTTTAACTGATATAATTAAAGAAGGTTCTGAACTTTTATTTGTTGGACCAAATAAAGATATACTTGCTAGTGCATTTAATATAGATGTATCAGGAACTAGTGCATATCTTCCTGGTGTTGTTTCAAGAAAGAAACAACTAGTACCACCTATATCAACTGTTATAGAAAGATAATATAAAGGCTACTGAAAAATTCAGTAGCCTTTTTTACTATTTAATTTGCATCCTTTATAGATAATTCAACTTTTTTAGTTGTTTCATCAATTTTAATTATTTTAGCATTAACTGATTGACCTATTTTCAAAGCCTCTTCTGGTCTATTTATTCTATCCTTAGATATCTTTGATATGTGAACAAGACCATCAACACCTTCTACCACTTCTACAAAAACCCCAAAATCAGTAAATCTTAGAACCTTTACAGGTATAATATCCTCTTCCTTATACTTTAGAAGCATATTTTCAAATGGTTCTTTTTCAAGCCTTTTTATACTACCAGAAACCTTTTTATTTTCATTATCTACCCTTAGGATTACAGCCTCAGCTCTAGTTCCTTCCCTGTATTTATCCTTAATATTTAGATTTCTAGACCAAGATACTTCTGCTTTTGGTACAAAAACATCTACATCTCCTATATTAATAAATAATCCAGGTTCTATAATAGCCTTAACAGTACCTGATATCTTTTTTCCCTCGACTAAACTATCAAATGTTTCTCTTATTTTATTTTCTTTTTCTGCCTCAAGAATTTCTTTTCTTGAAACAACTAGTTGAATATCTTTTCTATCTTCTTTAATTTCACTAATATTTACTTTAACTTTCTTGTTTAATATTTCACTAGAGTCTTTCACCCCTGAAAGGGATGATGGCATAAATACTCTAAATCCATTGAAACTTGCTCTATATCCACCTTTAATTTCTTCCAATATTTTAACTTCTATTTCTTCCCCTGACTTTTCATATACTCTTATTTTTTCAATTTCATTATCCTTTTCTATAGAAACTCTACTTAAAAGAACATTTCCCTCTCCATTGTTTAGCTTAACAACATCAGCTTCAATAATCTCTCCCTTTGAGAAATAATTTTCGAAATTCTCGCTTACTGATGGTACCTGTGAAATTTCAAGTACTGCATCTGACTTGTAGCCTATATCAACGTACATTTCCTTGTTTCCTACATGTATAATTGTTCCCTTTACTCTTGAACCAACATGTACATTTTCCATTTTACTAAAATACATGTCAAAATCCTCATCGCTAATTTCTTCCATCTGTTTTTCTACATTTATATCAACCTCAAGTCCTTTAATCTTTTTTATAACCCTATCAATTAAATACTGAGGAGTTGATGCTCCTGCTGTAATACCTACTTTATCACAGCCTTTAATAAGACTTAAGTCAAGTTCTTCCTCTGTCTCAATAAAGATAGCATTTTCGCAGGTTTTATTAGCTATATCATAAAGCTTTCTAGAATTAGAGCTGTCCTTGCCACCTATTACTATCATTAAATTAACTAACTTTGACATTTCACGAGCTTCAGATTGTCTCTCATCTGTTGCACTACATATAGTATCAAAAATAACTATTTCCTTGGAAGTTCCTATAATGCTACATATTATTTCTTTCCACTTCTCTCTATCAAATGTTGTTTGAGCAACTACACATAATTTGCCGCCTTTTAAATTATTAACTTCTTCTTTTTTTGAGATAATAAAAGCATTATTGCACCAACCACTAATCCCCTTTACCTCTGGGTGAGATTCGTCTCCTATAATTACAACTTTATAGTTTTCATTGCACTTTTTCTCTACTATTCTATGTATATTCTTAACGAATGGGCATGTAGCATCAACTATATCTACTTCTCTTTCTTCGAGAACTTTAAATTCCGCCTTAGATATGCCATGGGATCTTATAACAACACTTGAACCTTTACGAGCATTGGATAAGTCATCTAAAATAGTAACTCCCTTTTGTCTTAAATCTTCAACTACTTGTTTATTATGTATTATAGGTCCATAGGTTTTAACTTCCTTTTCTTTATTTAAAGAATTAACCTTCTCTAAAGCATTTTTTACTCCAAAACAAAACCCTGCACTTTTAGCTACTATGATCTCCATTAATTGTACCCTCCTTTTTTAAGCTCCTAATCTTGTCTAGAACCATACCGCCTAACTCTTTATAATCATCGCTAGTTAATTTACCTTCTACATTATTAAGTAAATCAATAGGTTTACCATATATCACATTTATTTTTGAGAAAGTTTTAAAACTAGACTCTATGCAAACTGGAACTACAGGCTTTTTAGCTTTTATAGCAAGCATTGCAACTCCTCCTTTAGCCTCAGAGTCCTCACCTTCTTTAACTCTTCTTCCTTCAACAAATATACCAAGAAGCTTTCCATCCTTTAAATACTTTATACTTGTTTTAACAGCATTAAGATCTGCAACTTCTCTTTTAACTGGTATCATATCTGTATTAGTAAAAAACCACTTCCCAAGTTTACTACTAAAAAGTTCTGCCTTAGCCATAAAGGATACTTTTCTTGGGCAGCTTACAACCAAAACAACAGGATCCCAATTACTTAGATGATTAGCTGCTAAAACAGCTCCTCCTTTAGGAATGTTTTCAAGTCCCTTTACTTTAATTCTATATCTAAACATTAAATATAGCTTTACAGCACATTTTACAATCGAATAAAGCAATTCTCTACCCCCTTTTAATAAGAGCTATAATTTCCTCTACAACATCATCTATACTTTTGCCTGTAGTATCTACCAAAACAGCATCCTCTGCCCTCTTTAGTGGTGTCACCTCTCTTGTAGAGTCTACTCTATCTCTTTCCTCTATGTCTCTTATAACCTCTTCTAAACTAACTAAAATTCCCTTATTCTTAAATTCCTTATATCTTCTTTCTGCTCTTTCCTCTACACTCGCAGTTAAGAAAATTTTAAGTGTAGCATTTTTAAGTACCCTTGACCCTATATCTCTACCATCCATAATAACGTTTTTTTCATTTGCCATATCTCGCTGCATTTTTACCAAAACATCTCTAACCTCTGATATTTTAGCAATAGATGATACATTTTCACTTACATATGGAGTTCTTATTTCATCTGAAACATCTTTCCCATCTAAAAAAACACTTCTATTTATAAGGTCTATTTTTGTATTGCCTAAAATATTCATAATTTCTTCTACACTGTTTACATTAATATTTTTATTAAGAACCTTTAAAGTCAGTGCTCTATACATAGCACCTGTATCTATATATTCAAGATTTAATTTATTTGCGACTAATTTACATATTGTACTTTTTCCTGCACCAGCAGGTCCATCAACTGCAACAACTATTGATTCCATTGTATTCCCTCCTAGCTATTAATTCCTGCACAGTATCCCGTTGAAAACGCAACTTGCATGTTAAAGCCACCTGTTAGAGCATCAACATCTAAAAGTTCTCCAGCTATATGTAATCCTTGAATCTTTTTTGACTCCATTGTAGATGGATCCACTTCCTTAATGCTTACTCCTCCTCTTGTTACTATTGCCTCCTCAATAGGTCTTGTAGAAATAATAGTAAGTTTAAAGCCTTTTATTGTTTGTAAAAGCGCTCTTCTCTCTTCCTTTGTAATTGCATTTACTTGCTTATTTTCGTCTATATTTGAGATTTCTATAATAATTGGAATTAACTTCTTAGGTAACAACTCATCTAATGAATTTTTAAACTGTTTATTTTTATTCTTTTCAAAATCCTTCATTATTCTTTTATCAAGTTCTGATTCTGTTAATGCAGGCTTTAAATCTATAAAAAAATCTACTTCACTTGGTAGAATATCACTTACTTTTCTACTTGCTGAAAGTACTAGTGGCCCTGATAATCCAAAGTGAGTAAAAAGCATTTCTCCAAAGTCCTTATATATACTTTTTCCCTTATGTTTTATATTTATTTCAACATTTTTAAGTGAAAGTCCCATAATTTCACTTACCCATTTCTCCTTTGTAACTAAAGGTACCAGCGAAGGCTTTATATCAGTTATAGTATGACCATGTTTTTTTAATATTTTATAACCATCACCTGTTGATCCTGTTAGTGGATATGACTTACCTCCTGTTGCTAAAACCACACTATCACAGGATAACTTACTGTCATCATTTACTTGAACTCCACAAACCTTATTATCTTTAACTAAAATATCAGTAACCCTAGTATTAAATAATATTTCAACCTTATTTTCTCTTAGATACTTATCAAAACACTTTATAATATCACTTGATTTATCTGATTCAGGAAATACCCTATCTCCTCTTTCAACCTTAAGCTTAACGCCCTTAGCCTCTATCATATCCATTACATCTTGATTGGTAAATGTATAAAGGGAACTGTACATAAATATCCCATTTCCAGGTATATTTTTTATTATTTCCTCTATATCCTTATTACTTGTAACGTTACATCTACCTTTACCAGTAATAAACATCTTTTTACCTAGCTTATCATTTTTTTCAATTAAGGTAACTTTTTGTCCCTTTTCAGCAGCTTTAATAGCTGCCATCATTCCTGCAGGACCCGCTCCAACTACAATAACTTTTTTCATTTTTTTCTCCTTTATATATATCCTAACAAGTATAAAATTCAACATAAAAAACTATATTTACAATACCACAAATCCTATAAAAATTGAAGAATTAAAAGCAAGGGGTATCCCTTGCTTTTAATTCTTCAATTATATAGTACTTTTATTTTTATATGTGTACACATTGTATTCATCCCATATATTTTCTAGTGTCTCAAAGGTTTCTGATATCTTTTGCTTTTCCCTTATTCCTACTGCTACAATTAGCGCATTGATAACACTTAAAGGTGCTACAAGAGAATCTACAAATGATGCCATGTTACTTTGAGCTATAAGTGTATAATCTGCACTTGAGGCTAGTGGAGATAAAAGACTATCAGTAATAGCTACTACCTCGGCATTTTTACTTCTTGCAAATTTCAAAGCTTCAACAGTAGTACTTGAGTATCTAGGAAATCCTATTCCTATAACAACGTCATTCTCTTTTACTCTTAGAAGCTGCTCAAACACATCACTAACTCCATTTGAAATTAATCTTACATTATCGAGAACAAGACCCAAATAAAATGCTAAAAAGTCTGCAAGTGCTTGTGAACTTCTATACCCTACTATATAAATTCTATTAGCTCTAAATAAAGAATTAACTACATCTTCAAAAGTTGAATCATTAATCTTCTCAAGAGTAGCCCTTATATTCTCCATATCAGCCTTTAAAACACTTTTTAGTACATTTTCTTCACTCATATAATCACTTGATAGTTCTATTCTTTGTACAGATGTAAGCTTTGTCTTTATCATTTCTTGTAGTGCTTTTTGAAGTTTTGGATAACCACTAAAGCCTAATTCATTAGCAAACCTTACAACTGTTGATTCACTAACATTTACAGTCTGTCCAAGCTTTGCAGCTGTCATAAAAGCTGCTTTATCATAGTGTTTTAATATATATTCTGCTATTAGTTTTTGTCCTTTACTTAATCGTGAAAATTTAAGTTGAATAAGCTTCATTAAATCCTGTCTATTTTGTTCCATAGTCATCCAACCATCCTTTTTGATGCGGTATAATATTTCTAGATTGTAATGATTAAATTATTTAAAAAATGCAATATAATTTTAGCATTTTTTCATTTAATTTGCAAGAATTAAGTCATATTCTTTAAACCCATTTAGCTACATCATTAATAATATTAAAGTTTGTTAAATCATAATGAAGTGGTGTTAAAGTAACAAATCCTTCTCCTATATAGTATACATCTGTATTATCCGTTACATCATCCTTCGGATAACCACAGGTACTATACCCTTCATTTCCATTTTCATCTTTTATGATTTTATAACATCCTTGATAAATTTTGTTTCCTAAATTGCAAACCTTAATTCCTTTTATTTCATTTTTTGGTATATCAGGGACATTTACATTTAGCACAACATCACTTTTAAGATTGTTTAGTATAGCCCTATTTACAATATCTTTAGCATATTGTGCAGCTACTTTAAATCTATCATTTAAATTATCTTGAATTCTTAAAGAAATTGCTATAGAAGGTTTTTTCTGAATTGCAGCTTCAATAGCTGCAGAAACAGTTCCTGAATACAAAACATCGGTTCCAAGATTAGATCCAAAATTTATTCCTGAAATAACTAAATCTATATCATTTGCAATATATTCTATTCCTATTTTAACGCAGTCAACAGGAGTTCCATTTAGGCTGTAGCACTTAGAAGATATACCATCTATAAATGCTTCCTTAAGATATAAAGTATTTTTTAGTGTAATTGAATGACTACATGCACTTTTCTCTGTATCTGGCGCAATAACAATTATCTCATGTTCTTTTTCAAGTTCCATTGCAAGAAATTTAATGCCCTCTGCATTTATACCGTCATCGTTTGTTATAAGAATTTTCACTTATATACACTCCTTTTAAATTTATTAAATATTTTCTCGCCTTTTTATACATAATAAATATATACACATTCCCCTCTTTTAGAAAGGATGACATTTATGATACAAATAGACGATGCTGGAAGTGGTAGCCTAGTTGGTGGTACCGTTATAGGAATAATGCGTGTAGAAACAGGAGATTACTACTACGAAGTAATTCCTATAAAATACTTTAAGTCCCCTTATTTCGAGGATAAGAAATACAATGATTACTCAACTAAAATAATAAAAAGAGGCCTTAATGAGCTATTAGTTTCTAAGGATGAACCTATAGAAATATGTCAAGGATACATGTTTAACTCAGCTAGAAAATACTTACAAGAAAATGGATATAACTTTACAAGTGGAAAAATTGATCAGCCTCTTCAAAACATCATCGAAGAAACCTTTACTGATTACTGCGTAGGTCTTGGGATTCCACTTGATTACCTTGACTATACCAAATATCCTTTTCACTTTCATAGACTTATTAAATGGGTTTTTGCAGATTTTAAATCAAGGGAAAAACTCTGCAAAACTGCATGGAAGAGTTGGAAAAAACACTCTTCTATAGATATAACGAGTTCCTATGATTATATATATAGTGGCAATTACTACTGTTTAAAGTGTGGAAACCAAATAAAAGTTCCATCAAAAATCAAAACAATAAAATACCTTACAAACAAAGAGCATACAATCTATGTTCATACTAAGTGTAATGCTTAAACTTATACTATTATACCTATAAGTTTAGGGTACTTAAACTATATAACTATCCTAAACTTATTCTATTTAAATGCTTTTAATATAGTCTATTTCATCTTGATTTAAATATCTCCATTTTCCAATCTCAAGACCTTTTAGGCTGAGATTTCCTATCTTTTCTCTTTTCAAAGTAATTACATCATGACCGATTGCACTACACATCTTTCTAACTTGTCTATTCTTACCTTCATGTATTACAATTTCCAAAGTAGACTTTCCCTTAACCTTATTTATAATCTTTATACTTGCAGGGGAAGTTATATAATCTTCAATTTCAAGACCATTTCTAAACCTTTCTAATTCCTCTTCTGAAGGAATTCCTTCAACAAGAGCTATATAAGTTTTATTAACTTCATGTGATGGATGAGTCATTTTGTAGGATAAATCTCCATCATTTGTAAGTATTAAAAGCCCTGAGGTATCATAGTCAAGTCTCCCAACTGAAAAAACTCTTTCTTCAACATTTACTATATCCACAACTGTTTTTCTATCAAACTGATCCTTTGATGATGTTATTATACCTACAGGTTTATTTAGAATTATATAAACCTTTTTTTCTTCATAACAAACTCTTTTGCCATCTACTTCTATTATATCTAAATCAGGATCAACAAGAACTATATTTTCAACTATATCTCCATTTACCTTTACTCTTTTATTAAAAATAAACTCTTCTGCTTTTCTTCTAGAACAAACTCCAGATTTAGCTAGAAACTTTTGTAATCTTTCCTTCATAATAAATTCACCTCAACTATAATTAACATGAATAATTATATCAAATAATTTAAATGATAAATATAAAAATGCTACTATACTTTTTATTGATTTTTAATGAATTATAGTATATCATAGTACTAACTTATTTTAAAAATCGATTGATATTACCGTATATGTTTGATGATATGGTTCAAACGTTTCTACTAAGCAACCTATAATTGCTAAGCTACGGGAATTACTTTAATTATGTTATTTGAGGCATAGGTTATTTGTGATTCCTACTACGTTTGGTAGGAGTCTTTATTATTTGTTAGGAAGTGATTAAATGGAGCTATTAAAAAAGCGCATACTGACTGATGGAACAATATCTGAAGGCAATATACTTAGAGTAGATAGCTTTCTAAACCATCAAATAGACGTAAAATTATTAAACGAAATTGGTAAAGAACTACAAAGACGTTTTCAAAACGAAACTATAACAAAAATTCTAACTATTGAAGTTTCCGGTATTGCAATTGCATCAATAGCTGCACAATATTTTGATGTTCCTGTGGTTTTCGCTAAAAAACATCAAGGTATTAACTCCGATCCTGATAGTTATGAATCACATGTATTTTCTTATACTAAAAAACAACCTTATTCTATTAAGGTATCTAAGAAGTTCTTATCTAAGGATGATAAAATACTTATTATTGATGACTTTCTAGCAAGTGGAAGTGCAGTTTCAGGTCTTTTAGATATATTAGAACAGTCTGAAGCTACAGTATCTGGTGTAGGAATTATCATTGAGAAAAACTTCCAAGAGGGTAGACAACTTCTTGAAAGTAAGAACATTCACTTAGAGTCACTAGCTATTATTGATTCTATTAGTGATGGGACAGTAAATTTCGCCTAATTATCGCATTTATAAATTTTATTAACTTTAAATATACGTCTATAGTTTAAAAGCAGTTAAATGAGAGGAGTCATTTAACTGCTTTTTTCTATATTTTACAATATCCCTTGTTTATTAATTTTATAACATGATCATCAAATATTTTTTTAATGTTTATATTATATTTCTCCTCCATACTATAAAGCAAATTAAAACAATTTTGTACAATTGAAAATAATTCATAAACATACTTAGTATTTGAAGCATCTTGATCTATAACAGGAATTTCCCCATTGTCTCCAACAAACTTCCCAAGTTGCGCTATTTTTCCCATAGAGAATATTATCAGATTCATAGTTTTTTCTAAGTTTAAATTTCTATCTGTAGGTGCAAAGTGTATGTATCTACAATTTCCTTTTAACTCAAATATTATCTGCTTTTTATATTCATCTACACTATATTTATTCATATATCCATTAAATAAGCTTTGTACATCTATTTTTTTATTTTCAAAAACAAATAATTGAGATGCACAAACCTGAGCAATATCCATTATCTCTCCCATAACATTATTTAAATGAACTTTATACTCTTCTCTTATTCTATAAACTTCACTGTCACTTAAAAGAAGACAATTTGTATCATTAATTTCTTCATATTCTCTTAGTGACTCAATAGCATAATTGCATTCTGCCACTTCTTCTACTAACTTCTTAAATGTTGTTTGTTCATTTGGTCTTAAGCAATTAAGTTCTGGTAATTTCATTATATAACAATCTATCATATCTTTACTCCTAAATTTCTGCTTTTAGTGTTTATAAGCATATTATCTACATAATCAGAAGTAAATTCAACATATTTTTCAACTTTTTTGTCTGAAATTTATAGGAAAGTAGCTATACTTCACTTGATACTTCATTGTTTTTTTCAATAATATATTCTTCTTGCACCTCTGATATATCATCATTTTCAACATTTTCTACGATATTACTACTCTCTTCTTGTTCAGATACACTTTCACCATTCAAAAGAGAAAGCTGATTTGCTTTTAGAATGTCCTTTAAAGGACTTGCCATTATCATTCTTTCTAAATCACTTAGGGTTAGTTGATTTTGAACTTCCTCTTGAAATTCCTCACTTTTCTCAATAGCTTCCATACTTTTCTTATTAAACTTAATAAGATATAAAATATGGTTATGGACCTTTCTATTATCTATAACTTCAAAAAAAGCATCAATAACACTTACTTCTAAATCACAAAAGTCCTCCACCTCTAATGGTAAATAAACATAAGCCATAAATGGCATATTTATATTAGTTCTTTGTAACTTATCATGGGATTTTTCACTATATACTAGTGAATATATTTTCCTACCATATATATTTAACACTTTACCAGCAGGTGTATTAATAACCCTTCCCTCTACAGAGTCAATCTCTATAACCACTTTATTTAAATGTCTTATTTTCCCTTTATTCCTAGGAAGAAATATAGGCCCATTTTCCCAATAGTTTAAAACATAGGAACCCTCTAATGCAATACTCCTATTCTCAATTCCCTCTATTTCTATGTTATTTCTAATATAAGCCATAACCTCACCTATTCACTACATACTATATTAAATTCTATTCCCTATAGTCTCTTTTTATTCTTTATTAACCCTTTTTCCTTTTCGCCCCTATGGATATTATACTTTTAATATCTTTATAATTGAAAAGTGTTGCCCTATCATCTGTTAGATAACCTTGTGGATAATCACAGCCTATATAGTCATATATTCTACATCCACCTCTTTCCTTGCCTTCTTTCCCACAAATCATAACTCTTTTATTATTATTAAGTAATACTATAGAGCCAATAGGTAGTTCTTTTTCCATTGAAACCATCACCTTTCAAATTATTATGTATCCCTAAAGAGAATCTCTTTAGGGCTTTTTTACACTAACTTATTTTTAAACATATTTTTTAACATTAGTGATGATATTCTTTCCTCAACTTCCTGAATATTAGTTGTATATAGCTTATTCTCTTTCATTCTTTTAAAATAATCTGATCCTGCAAATGTATATCTTTTTCTAACTCCATCTATTGTTTCCTTACTTTCATTTTCAAATGCTATAATATCTCCAACGGAAAGTTCTCTTGGAAGAGAAACTCCATTAAGTCCTATTCCATTTCTCACAGCATTGTACCCTGCAAGCGTACCTGTAACAATAGCCTCTGTGTGTCCTACAAAAAGACCTGCTTTTTCTCCGCCTACAAATAGGTTTTTTATTCCTCTAACTTTCATAGTATTATCCCTTGGTGCCATTGATAAATATCTTATAGAGTTTGCAATTCCTCCTGAGTAAGGATCTTCATATCTTGCATTTTCAAGGCCATCTATTTTTCTAAGCTTTTCTATTGGATAATAACTAGTCATAAGCTTAGCATGTCCAGTATCTAAAATTATTATATTCTCTGCAAATTCCTTTAAAGCATATTGCTGGCAAACTTTCATACTAAGCTTCGAAAGATTAATGTCCTCTTCTGGAACCTTTATTACTACTACACCTGTTTCATCAAGCTTTTTTCTAATATCATTTGATAAAGAATCCTTATTTAACTTACAAGAACCACTCATAGCTCCATAGCTGTCATCTCCTCTCATGCCTAATATATCCTCAACTCCTGCCCTTTTACTGATACTTATTCTCGGTCCAAATGATGGACAACGTAGTATGCACATAGAGCATCCATTACCATACCTTACACAATTCCCCATAGGACCTGTTGATCCTGTTGTTTCAACAAACACATCTCCATCAACGAAAGTACCATCATGAAGATATATCCCCTTTATACTCTTATCATCCATCTCTACTTCACTTACTCTACTTTGAAATAGAATTTCAATTCCTGCATCTAACAAATATTTCCTAACCTCTGGTTCAACCCTACATACATCATATAAGGTTGCATGTTTATGCCCTGGAAACTCAATATCCTTGTGCCTTGCACAATTATCCATTACATGGAACAGTTCACCAGCACCTAAACCTATCATTTCTTCAGTAGCTGTATATCTACCATTATTTCTAATTATCCCACCAACATTACCAAGTCCTAAAAGCAAGTCTGTTTTTTCAATTAAAACAACATCTGCACCACTTTTTTTAGCCTGTAAAGCTGCGGCACAACCTGACCATCCGCCACCAATAACTATAACCTTCATAGAACTACCTCTCCTTTACAAATATTTCTGCTGGATTATATTGCTGTTTACATGCCTTGATAACTTCACCTTTTTTGCTTTTTATATGGCAACTTCCACATATGCCTTCTCCACAACATATTGTAGTATTGTTTATGGTAGCAAACTTAATATTCTTATTTAAACCGTAAACATAAGTTAATATTTTTTCATGGAAATTATCACTTCCTGCACTAAACACAACATCTATATTCATTTTTTCTAATATATATTTAATCTTTATTTTTATATCATCTAGTAGCTCCCCATTTTCATCTAAAAAGTTAACATCTTCAACATCCTTACATCCTAACTCTTCAAAGTAGGTACCTGAAAAGTTTTTATCACTTCTTCCTTTATCTAAAAGGGCATAAATGCTATTATTCTTATAAAGCATCTTTTTTGTAGCAAGTACTGTAGGAGCGGTACCAACTCCCCTACCTAGTATTAGACAAGAGCCATTTTCCAATTCTTTAAGATTCTTAACTCCTTGAATCCCATTATAATGTGGACCCTTTATTAATATTTTATCCTCAACTATTTTTAATGCCTTTGTTTTTACACCATCTACCTTGATTACAGTAGTTATTACATTATCATTAATATTACTATCTAATATAGAAATTGGAGTATTATATGCATCACCGTCTCCTGGTCTTTTCATAAATACATATGCCCCAAATTCATTTAATTCTCTTGCTAAGTAGCTATCAACTTGAACTTTTAAAATAAAAATATCTTCTCTTATAAACTTTTTTTCTAGAACTGAAAACTCCATGTACTCCCTAGCTTTTTTAGCTCTTTCCATGTTCCATATATAATTTTGGTATATACATGTACCCTTCCAATTTAAGCAATCACAAAACCTTTTATCTCTTAACTGAGAACATATTATACATTCTCCTCTCTCAGCTAAAGAACATGGGCAAAATTCCGTTCCTGAATCTATACAATCAACATACTTTAACATCTATTAAACCTCCTTTCCCATATAATTAAAATATTCTTCATGGGAAATTATTGTTACATTTTTCTATAAAATAAATAAAAAGATGCCAAAATTTTTGGCATCTTTTTTTAATTACATTGCTTTATTATAAATTTTATTTTCGATATTCTTATTACTTATAAAGGGAAATGTAGTTTCTAATTTATCATTAACATAAATAAGCAAGTTTCCTATATGATCATTTTTATATACAGGAGAATTAATAACTGAAGGTATTTGAACTTCTGTTTTTATATTATTTTCTTCACCTTTAAGAACAGGTAGATATATTTCTTTATCTATTGTACTTTGAAGATACTTTTCTTCTCCCCCAAGAACTCTACTTTTTAAGATATTGAGGGAATCTGTTTCTATTTTTATATGTGAGAAATTTTCTTTAGCATAGTTAACTAGGTTCTCACAGTCCTTCCATCTATCTCCACTATTAAGTGTAACAGCAATATACCTTCCATACTGATGGGTAACTGATGCAACTAAGCATTTACCTGCATTACCAGTATATCCAGTTTTAACACCGTCTGCATCAGGAAGTCTAAATAAAAACTTATTTATATTATTATAGGATTTATTAAATGCTCCACTTTCTCCCGATGAAATTTCTTTACATGCAGATACTTTTTGGAACACCTTATTTTTTAGTGCGTATGCAGTAGCTTTTGCAAGATCCCTCGCAGTAGTGTGATGAGTATCAGCATCAAGGCCATGAGGAGTAACAAAGTGAGTATTATAAAGTCCTAACTCTAAAGCCTTATGATTCATAAGCTTTATGAAATTTTCAACTTTTCCATCACCTATATGTTCTGCTATAGCTATAGCAGCATCGTTACCTGATTTCATCATAAGACCATAAATAAGTTCTTCAAGACTAACTTTCTCTCCTTCTTTAAGCCCTGCAGATGAACCATTAATAGACGCTGCTTTCTTAGACACTGTAACTTGATCTGTAAGTTTTCCATTTTCTATAGCAACGATTGCTGTTATTATTTTGGTTGTGCTAGCCATAGCCAAAATTTTATTATCATTTTTACCATATAAAATTCTTCCTGAATTTTGGTCTATTACCACTGCTGCATGTGAATTTAACTTAGGTGCTTGAATTTTTTTTTCTTTAGCAGTTACTATTGAAGATAAGGCAATAAACATTATTATTACCATAGATAATACTTGAAATTTTAATTTCATCTGATCACCACCAGATTAAGTTGGGTTTACAGTAAAATCTGGTTTAGAATCTTTAAAGTGCTTATCTTTTTTAAATGAATCAACAATTTTTTCTAAAACATCTGGTATATTATCTATAAGTCTTTCTAATGTATTCATTTGACCTACTGGAAGTAATCTAACTTGCTCTCTTGTAACTACAAGGAAAGATACAGGAGTTACAGCCATACCAGCTCCACTTCCTCCACCAAATGGATAAGATCCACAAGAACCTGATTCTTTGGATGAATTTGATCCTTCACACATTTCTGTTCCTCCTGAACCAAAACCAACTGTTACTCTAGACACAGGAATTATAATTGTACCATCAACAGTCTCAACAGGGTCACCTACAATTGTATTAACATCTATCATTTCCTTTAAGTTATCCATTGTTGTTTTCATTAGACCTTGTAATGTATTTTCTGACATATTCAACACTCCTTATATTTTATTTTTCTTTATTAATAGGATTTCCTGAAATACAATAAATATTATTAAAATCATTTTAAATAAAGTGGTTTTAAAGGTACTTATTACCTTAAAGTCAATTGAGGCAATATTAAAATTAGGATAAAGCTTAAATTCTAGATTAAAATTAGAGTTCACTCTACACAAAAAGCCCTTTAAAACAGGTAACAATGCACATAAAAATCCATAAAGTATAGCTGTAATATCTCTTCTTTCAAATCCAAATTTAAAGCAAATATTTATTGAAATTTCTAATTTTTTAGCTATTTTCTTTACTAGTTTTAAAAATTTCATATTTTTAAAATAGCTTTTTTCTTTTCTAAAATCATTTTCAACTATTTTATAGAACTTATGTGATTTTAACTTCTTAACATAGTCTTCTTCAAAGCTTACTAATTTATTTCTTTCAAAAACTTTAAATTTTATAAAATTCAAGATTATTAAATAAACTTTAATTTTATTATTATGTAATATGACCTTTAACTTAAAAGGAATGAATAACATTCCTAATATCAATATAAGAATAATTATCACCAATATTAATTCACCTCAAAAAAAAGAATAAAATACAGTAGTTGTATTTTATTCTTCCACAAAATCCATATTAAATTCAATAAGTTCTGGAAGTTCATTAATACTTTTGAATCCAAAATACTTTAGAAAATCATCTGTCGTAGTATAAAGTATTGGTCTTCCTGTGGCTTCAAGCCTTCCAGCTTCTTTAATTAATCCTCTTTCAAGAAGAGTTGTAACAGCTCTATCACTTCTTACTCCTCTTATATCATCTATCTCACTTTTAGTGATAGGCTGCTTATATGCAACTAGTGCTAATGTTTCAAGTGCAGCCTGAGAAAGATTTTGTCTTGAATCAGATTTTATTAATCTCTTTATATATGACCCATATTCAGGTTTTGTTGATAATTGCACTTTACCATTAAATTCTTTAATAGTAAGCCCCCTTGTAGGAACTTCATATTCTCTTTTCATATTAGAAATTATTTTCTTTACCTTTCTTACATCTAGTTCTAGAATCTCCCCTATATTTTTATATGATAGAGGTTCACCAAATGTAAATAAAAGAGACTCAATAATCCCTTTATTTCTCATTTCCTCTTCTTCTAGTATTCCAAGGCCTTCTAAGAAATTTTCCATATATCTTAAACCTGCCTTTCTATTGTAATATTATCAAAATTATTATTTTGATAAACTCTTATTTCTCTTAGTTTAATTAACTCTAGCATAGCCATAAATATTACTATTATTTCAAGCTTATTTTTAGCAAATTGAAAAAATGTATCAAAGTATACTTTTTCATTATTTTCTAATGTATATTTAATAAACTCCATTTTGTCTTCTATTTTAAATTCATCTGATGATATATTCTCATAAACCCTTTTTTCACTTCTATGTCTATTTTCATAATTATCCATTATTTTTCTAAATGCTATCATTAGATTTTCTACTGTAATATTTTTAAAGAAAACATCTTTATTCTCAATATCATCTATTATTTCAGGACCCTTAAAATAAATTAGTGTATTTTCTTCTATTTCTTTAAGATTACCTGCGAATTCCTTGTATTTTTTATATTCGATAAGCTTTTCTACAAGTTCAAGTCTTGGATCTTCTTCATCAAAATCATCTTCTTTTTTCTTTTTAGGTAACAACATTTTAGATTTAATCTCAACTAAAGTAGCTGCCATAACCAAAAACTCACTTGCAATATCAAGATCAAGCTCCTCCATCTCCTTAAGATAGGCTATGTACTGATCAGTTATTCTAGCTATAGGTATATCGTAAATATCCACCTCTGATTTTTTTATAAGGTGCAAAAGCAAATCTAAAGGACCTTCAAATGCATCTATTTTAATATTTATAGACATATTACACTCCTACAATACAAGATCTATTATGATATACATAAAATCTATCACACTTGAACTTAGAAATAACAATATACTTCTCGTAAAAGGAATCATTAGTAGCAAAAATAAAATTAGCATTCCTTTACCATCAACCTTATATATGAACTCAGCAACTTTCCCACCAAAGGCTTCAGCAAATATCTTAGAACCATCTAGGGGTGGTATAGGTATTAAGTTAAATACTGCTAAGTTTACATTTATATGTACCATACTATAAAAAAACATTGTAAGACCGTCACTTGGTTCGCTGTAGTTTTTAGCTATGAAGAAAAAGGTAAATAATGAAAAAAAGGCAAGTAATAAATTTGCAAATGGTCCTGCAAATGATGTTATTATTATTCCTCTTCTTTTATTTTTATAATAGTAAGGATTTATAGGCACAGGCTTGGCCCATCCAAACTTAACTAAAAAGAGAGCTATAAGTCCAAATAAATCTAAGTGTGATAAGGGATTAAGAGTTAATCTACCATCTAACTTAGCTGTATTATCCCCCTGGGAATATGACGCAAGTCCATGGGCATACTCATGAAAAGTTAATGCTATTATTACAACTATCCCGGTTATAATAAATTGAGCTATATCTATGTTCATAAACGATTCCCTCCATAATAGTTTATAGTAAACATAATTATAACATAATTATATAAAAAATAAATAAAAGAGGCCAAAAGCCTCTTTTATTTATTTTATGTTCAACCAAATTTTTAATGAACCTTTTAAAGTATCAAAGTATCCTGTTTTTTCAATGTTGCAATCTAAAATAAGATCCACAGATCCATACTTTTCGCTTCCAGAAGTAGCAGTTACTTTCCCTATCTTATCTCCCTTTTTAAGTGGAAGTTTTAAATTTTGATCTATTTCTATTACCTTTTCTATTTTTGATTTATTGCCCTTTTCCATTACTGCAACTAAATCATTTTTCGCTACAACTTTTACACTTTCTGGCTTACCTCTTGGAATCTTAACCTCTTTAACTACATCTCCCTTATTCACTATCTTTTGACTTGAGAACTTAGAGAATCCATAGTCTAGAAGCTGTCCCGCTTGAGCATTTCTTTCCTTCCAGCTTGGAGCACCCATAATTACAGATAACATTCTTGTATCTCCTCTTTTAGCTGTAGCTGAGATACAAAACATAGCTTCTTTAATGTATCCTGTTTTTAAGCCATCACAGCCATTATAGTGTCTTATCATTTTATTTCTGTTAGTAAGTGTAAATGGCTCTTTTCTACCTTCTGTTATAGTTTCCATCCAGATTTTCGTATAATCAAGTATCTTTGGATATGATAAAAGTTCCCTTGACATTAGTGCTATATCATATGCGGTTGTATAATGGTCTTTATTATAAAAACCATAGCTATTAACAAAGTTACTGTTTTTCATACCAAGCTCTTTTGCTTTTTTATTCATCATAGATGCAAATTCATCCTCTGTTCCACCTATAAACTCTGCTAGAGCTACAGCAGCATCATTAGCTGATTCAACAGCAATTCCCTTTAAAAGATCCTCAACTGTTCTAACTTCTCCTACCTCTAAGAACATGGTACTTCCACCCATAGACATAGCCTTTTCACTAATAGTTACCTTATCACTTAACTTAAATTTGCCCTTATGAGCACCTTCCATAGTTAAAAGCATAGTCATAACCTTTGTAACACTAGCAGGTGAAAACTTTTCATTAGCATTATGCTCATATATAACTTTTCCTGAGTTTGGTTCCATTAATATTGCTGAGTTACAGTCTAAATTAAAATTACCACTTGATGAGCCTTTATTTTCTGTTTTTTCTTTTATTTCCTTAGTTGATGGTCCTACGTTAGCAGTTACTGTTGGTGCCATAGAAAAACATAAAAATAGTGCCACAAGAAGTGAAGATATTCCTCTCTTCATAAAAATCTCTCCTTTCAAATATGTAGTACTAAACTCTCCTTTTATTCTCCCCTAAAAACGAAAATTTATTGAGACTTTTCACTAAAATAAACATTTTCTAATATTTACTATTATTAAGCTATTTCTTTGTATTTATGTTATTATAATTTAAGTTAATTAAATAGTTGTGAGGTGTTTATATTGTTTGAAAGATCCCTTCAGTATCTTCAAGGTTTTTTCGGATATCCATCATATAGAAAAAATCAAGAACCAGTTGTAAAAAGCATATTAAAGGGAGATGATACATTAGCTATAATGCCAACTGGTGGAGGTAAATCCATTTGTTATCAAATTCCAGCTTTATGCTTTGATGGTATAACGATAGTTATATCACCTTTAATTTCTCTTATGAAGGATCAAGTTGATTCAATAATCGAACTTGGAATAAGTGCAGCATTTATTAATAGTACTTTATCCCAAGATGAGTTATCTTCTATTATATATAGACTATCTAAGGGTAAAATTAAAATTCTTTATGTAGCACCTGAAAGATTAGACTCAAGAGATTTTCTTGATGCTACTGAAAATCTTAATATATCCCAAATAGCAATTGATGAAGCCCATTGTGTATCTCAGTGGGGACATGACTTCAGGCCTAGTTACAAGGGAATTTCAAGATTTATATCTAAACTTCCTAAAAGACCTGTTATAACAGCTTTTACAGCTACAGCTACTTCTGTTGTCCAAAATGACATTATAAATTTATTATCTCTTAAATCTCCTAATATATTTGTAACAGGATTTGACAGGGATAATCTCTTAATAAATTGCTTAAAAATTTCAAACAAAATGGATTATATAAAAGATTATATAAATGCGAATAAAAATTTGTCGGGCATAATATACGCATCTACAAGAAAAGAAGTTAATAAGATTTATGAATACTTGAAAGATGTAGGAATATCATGTGGTCGATATCATGCAGGCCTTTTAGAAGGCGAGAGAAAGCAAATGCAGGAAGATTTTGTATATGATAAAATTAATCTTATAGTAGCAACCAACGCCTTTGGAATGGGAATTGATAAATCAAATGTAAGATATGTTATTCACTACAATATGCCAAAGAATATTGAAGGATACTACCAAGAGATAGGGCGTGCAGGACGAGATGGTGAAAACTCTGAATGTATACTTCTTTTTTCTCCACAAGATGTTTCCATAAATAAGTATCTGATTGAGGTAGGATGTCAAAACGATTTTACTAAAAAGTTTGAATATGAAAAACTTCAATATATGGTAGATTTTGTACACCATAATGGATGCCTTAGAAAATATATTCTTACATACTTTGGTGAAGAGCCTGACTTTGATAGTTGTAATAATTGCAGTAGCTGTTTAAATGAAGGTACTTTAAGGGATAAAACCATAGATGCTCAAAAAGTTTTATCCTGTATTTATCGAATGAAAAAGGAATTTGGAACAACCATGGTTGTAGATGTACTTAGAGGTTCTTCTCAAAAAAAGGTTTTAAGTAATAGATTTGATTCACTTTCTACCTACGGAATAATGAAGGACTACTCCAAAAATGATTTAGTAAATTTTATTAATACTTTAGTATCCCATGGTTTTTTATCTCTTAAGGAAGGGGAGTTTCCTGTGCTTAAACTAAATTCTCTTTCTGGAAAAGTTCTAAAAGGTGAAGAAAAGGTTATTTTAAAGGAATTTAAAGTTTCTAATAAAATATCATCTGACAACGGTTTATTTGATAGGCTTAAAGTATTAAGACTTATACTTGCAAAGAAAAATAAAATTCCACCTTACTTTATATTCTCCGATACTACTCTTAAATCAATGAGTATATCTTGTCCAAAAACCCCTAATGAGATGCTTCAAATTTCAGGAGTTGGGGAAAATAAACTTAAAAAGTACGGAGATAATTTTATAAAAGAAATTTCTCTATATTTAGATAATGAAAATTTAAGAGCATAGCTACTGAAAGATCAGTAGCTATGCTCTTTACATATTATCCTTTGTTATTACATCTAAGATAAGTTTTGAAGGTGTAACTTTTTTTTCTGTTACTGTATATGCACTTAGGATTTTTTCTCTAGCCTCTTCTATATTACCAGAATCATTATAGTAAAGAAGTGCTATTGCCTCGCCTTCAGATACAAAATTCCCAACTTTCTTAATAAGCTTAACCCCTGCTGACATATCTATAATACTATCTTTATTTTCTCTTCCCGCACCAAGAAGTAATGCTGCTCTTCCTATTTCTTCCGAATCAATATGTTTAATATATCCTGTGTTCGACGATATAACCTTAAGTGTATTTTTAGCCTTTTTAAACAACTCAGGATTATCAATAAATTCTGGGTCTCCTCCTTGAATTTTAACCATTTCCTTAAATTTCAAAAGTGCCTGTTTATTTTCAATTACACTTAAAAGTTTTTCCCTTGCTTCACTTAGTGAATTAAACTTTTTAGATAATAAAAGCATATATGATCCTATTTCAAGTGATAATTCTAGTACATCCTCTGGACCTTTTCCATTTAAAACATCTATTGCTTCTATTACTTCAAGAGAATTTCCTATATTATATCCTAGAGGTTCATCCATATTGGTTACTAAAGCTACCATATGCTTCCCAGCACCTTCACCTATTGATACCATTTCCTTTGCAAGTTCTGTTGCATCATCAATAGTCTTCATAAATGCTCCTGAACCCATTTTAACATCTAGTACAACACCATCTGCTCCAGATGCTATTTTCTTACTCATAACACTAGCGGCTATTAGCGACAAATTATCTACTGTTGCAGTAACGTCTCTTAATGCATATATTTTTTTATCCGCTGGAGCTATCTTTCCAGTTTGGGAAGCAATTGATATACCTACCTCATTAACATTATTAATAAACTCCTCCTGAGTTAGATTAAGTCTCATACCATTTATTGATTCAAGCTTATCTATGGTTCCACCAGTATGTCCAAGCCCTCTTCCCGACATTTTAGCAACTGGAGCCCCTGCGGCTGCAACCATAGGACCTAAACATATTGATATTTTATCTCCAACTCCTCCTGTTGAGTGCTTATCTACCTTTATTCCCTTTATACCTGATAAATCAATTCTATTACCAGAGTTAACCATAGCCATAGTTAGGCTTAGCGTTTCTTCTCTGTCCATTCCCCTAAAGAAAATTGCCATTAAAAGTGCTGATGCCTGATAATCAGGTATACTTCCATTTGTGTATCCATCTATAAAAAACTCAATTTCTTCTTTAGAAAGACTATATCCTTTTCTTTTTTTTAGTATAATATCAGAAATCCTCATCGAAACTCCCCCTAAATTTAAATTTCTGAAACGATATTTTTAATAAGCAATTTAAATTTTTCTTTAACCAAGTTAGAAGTTTCTATAACCTCATCATGTGAAAGTGGCTTATCTAAAATTCCAGCAGCCATATTAGTAATACATGATATACCAAGAACATTCATACCGGAATGTTTAGCTACAATTACCTCTGGAACAGTAGACATACCTGTTGCATCTGCTCCAAGTACTCTAAGCATTCTAACCTCCGCTGGAGTTTCATAGGTTGGGCCTGTCATCATAACATAAACCCCTTCTACAACCTCTACTTCTAATTCTAATGCTATCTTCTTTACTAATGAAGTATATTGCCTGTCGTATGCATTTGACATATCTGGGAACCTTGCTCCAAACTCATCAAGATTTTTCCCAATTAAAGGATTAGTTCCTGACATATTTATATGGTCTTTTATTATCATTAAATCTCCTGGCTTAAATGATGTATTAACTCCACCTGCAGCATTCGTTACTATAAGTTTCTTCACTCCTATATAAGCCATAACTCTTATAGGAAATGTTACTAAAGACATTTCATAGCCTTCATAAAAGTGGAATCTTCCCTGCATCATTATAACTTTTTTGCCTCCGAGACTACCGTATACGAACTGACCTACATGACCTTCAACAGTTGATACCGGAAACCCTGGTATATCATTATAATTAATCTCTATTTTATCTTGAATATCCTCAGCAAGACTTCCAAGACCTGACCCTAATATAACTAGAACTTCTGGGATTTCTTTAATTTTTAACTTTATAAACTCACTAGCCTTTTTTATTTTTTCTATGCTCATTAAATACTCTCCTTTAAAATTTCTTTCTTAAAGCTTATGCCATCTATATCATTTTCAATATTCAATATGTCTAAAACTGTTTTTCCTATATCCGAGAAACTATCACGTGTACCAAGATTTACTCCTTGTTTAATGTTTTCTCCATATATTACAAGTGGAGTATATTCTCTAGAATGATCAGTACTCGGTGTTGTTGGGTCACAACCATGATCTGCAGTAATAATTAAAACATCCTCTTTTTTCATAGCATCTATAATTTCTTGAAGCCTATTGTCAAATTCCTCTAAAGCCTTTTTATATCCTATTGGATTGTTTCTATGTCCATAGTGCATATCAAAATCAACTAAATTAGTAAAAATAAGACCCTTTGAGTCACTTTTAATATATTCTAATGTTTTATTTACACCATCCATATTATCACTTATATGCACTGCATCTGTGATTCCTTCACCAGCATAAATATCTTCTATTTTTCCAACTGCTTGAACATCCATGTTACTATTTTTAATATAGTCGAGCATTGTTTTCTTAGGTGGTTTTAATGAAAAATCACGTCTATTAGAAGTCCTTTTAAAGTTACCCTTTGTGCCAATAAATGGTCTTGCAATAACCCTACCTACTCCATGCTCTCCTACTAGTATTTTTCTAGCTATAACGCATATCTCATATAGTCTATCTATAGGTATAATATCTTCATGTGCAGCAATTTGAAATACACTATCCGCAGATGTATAACATATAGGATTTCCAGTTTTAACATGTTCTTCACCAAGTTCCTCTACTATTTCAGTACCTGATGCAACCCTATTTCCTATAACCTTAAGTCCTGTCTTTTCTTCAAATTCCTCTATAACTTCCCTTGGAAAACCATTAGGATAAGTAGGAAATTCCTTTTCTACTATAATTCCTGCAATTTCAAAATGTCCAGTTGTAGTGTCCTTTCCCTTAGACTTTTCCATTAGTCTACCATAACTTCCTAGAGGATTTTCAACTTTACTTAGACCTTCTATTCCATCTATATTAGAAAACCCAAGTGAAGCAAGTTTATTTAAAGAAATTCCACCTTGAGATTTTGATATATTTCCTATGGTATTACTTCCATCATCACCATAAATATGAGCATCGGGCATTTCTCCAATTCCCACACTGTCCAAAACAATTAATATCACTCTATTCATTACCATATCTCCCTTCTATAGGTTATTTAGTATTATACTAGATATACTGTTAAATAAAAAGGTTATTATATATTCATATTTCTAAGGATAATAAAAAAAAGTACGAAAATTATATATTTTTCGTACTAATAAATTTTAGGTTAAATTACTTCAGATTCACCTATGCTCTAGGATGAGTCTTTTTATATACATCGCTGATTCTATTTTTTATTAGTTCAGCGTATACTTGCGTAGTCGATATATCTGAATGTCCTAGCATTTGTTGCACAGACTTTAAATCTGCCCCATTTTCAATTAGGTGAGCTGCAAATGAATGTCTAAGGGTATGTGGTGTTATATCTTTATTTATATCCGCCAATGATGCATAATGTTTTATTATTTTCCAAAACCCTTGCCTAGTCATTCTTTCTCCATGGAAATTTAAAAATAGTGCTGTTTCTTGTTGATTACTAAGTAATTTATCTCTGTAATCGAACATATATGTCTTAAGCATTTCTATTGCAACCTTACCCATAGGTATGATTCTCTCTTTATTTCCACTACATTTTATAAACCCTATTTCAAGATTAATATCATCAAAATTTAAGTTTATAAGCTCAGTTACCCTAATTCCTGTTGCATAAAGAATTTCGAGCATTGCTCTATCTCGAACCCCTTTAGATTCACTTACATTAGGAAGTGACAACAATTTTTCTATTTCCTGGACACTTAAAACCTGAGGAACCTTTTTTTCGGACTTTGGAGATTCAAGATTTAAGGTAGGATCTTTAGTAATTATATTGTTTCTAAGTAGCATTTTATAAAAGGCTCTGATAGAAGCTATACTTCTTGAAATTGAAGAAGTTGCTCTTCCAACTTTTTGAAGATATAAAATATATGCTATTATATTAGTTTTTCTTACTAACTTAAAGTCTAAGTTATTTTCTGCAAGGTACATTAAAAATTTCTTTATGTCCCTAGTATATGACTCTAAGGTATTGTCACTTAATCTTTTATCTTCCCTTAACTCCTGTACAAAATCCTTTAAAACCTTTTCCATTAACAAGTCCCCTTTATGAATTATTCACATCGCTAATATTCAACAAAAGTTTTATAAATCCTTCATTTTCTTATAAAAGCTGTATAAACTTTTGCAGAATATTATATAAAACAACTTTTAAGGTTACTTCTTCCGATCCCCTATGCATTACAAAAACACTATTCCCAGAGGGAATTTGATTGTTTAGAAAGTGGAATTTAACCACAAGTAACTTTACTAAATATGGAAGAAAAAATCCTAAAACTAATAATATAAAAAATACTTTTAAGAAAAGAACCAACCTTTTCCATATCAAAGCCTAACACCCCTAACCAATTATAAAATACCCTGAAAGAGCCTTTATTATTGTTGGACTTATAAAGCCTTCAACTAAACTTCCAAGTAGAGTTATAAGGAAGATAGTTCCTATAATAGTACTATAGGAAACAATACTTATTCCTCCTTGATTATAAAACCCTTTACTCCTTTTTCTTTTAATTACAGCTATAGAGAATGTTAAGCTAAGAGCTGACGTAATAAGTATACAAGGAATATATACTATGTTCTGTGGAATTATACCTACTAATGAAAACACAAGTCCTTTAAGTCCCATACTTTCAATAAAAAATCCTACTGAGAATCCAAGTATAAATCCTCTAAATCCTACTACAATTAATGCAACTGGAACTCCTACAATTGTCAAACTTAAAGCCCAAATTATTAAAATTGAAAACAAATTATTTTTAGCTGATTGAATAAATATTGAAAATCCTGATACTTGTTCTCCAGAATAAATCTTAAAAAAGCTATTCATATAGGCTAAAAGCTCTTGTTTTTCTCCTGCTTCGAGAGATTTAATAGCAAACCCTCCTATAGCAAGACCTACTGAGAAAAATAATAATATTAAAAAGTAAATTCCCATGTTCTCCTTTATATTTCTCGTAACTCGTTCATTTAAAAGAGTTCCCATAAAAAAATTCCCCCTTTCTTTTCATTTGTTTTCTTTAAATCTATATGAAAGAAAAGAGGATTTTATGAAAACTAAATATATTTTTTACTAAGCATTATTCCAATTGCTGTTTTAGCATCAGAGATTTCATCGTTATAAACCATTTCAAGTGCTTTTTCATAATCTAGTCTTAGAATTTCTAAATCCTCATCTCCATCAAGCTTTTGTAAACCTTGTTTCTTTACTTTACAAAAATATAAATACATCTTTTCACTTGAGAAACCTGCTGATAAATAAAATTCTCCTAGAAAAATCATCTCATCTGAAATTACTCCTGTTTCTTCTTCAAGTTCTCTAATTGCACAGTAGTATGGTTGCTCTCTTCCTTCAATTTTTCCTGCTGGTATTTCCATTAATACTTTTTCTACTGCTTTTCTGTACTGCTTAACTAAAATAACTTTTCCTTCATCATCAATACATACTATACCAACTGCTCCACCATGCTCCACAATTTCCCTATATGATGTATTACCATCTTTTACACTTACAAGATCTTTTCTAAGGCTTAGTATCTTTCCTTTATATATGTATTCACTTTCCAATGTTTTCTCTTTACAAACCATATTATCACCTCAATTAATAATAACTTTTATACTAATTATATTATATATAAACCATACTAAATATATTATTATGTATTATATTAAATAGATAGACAATATCTCTCTCCCTCTCTACCATTTGTCGAAAAACTATCATTTACTTATTAATATAATGACGTTATAATATATTTAATAAGTTTTTATGGCATATTTTGCAATTAAATAACATCTTTTACTTTATTTTAATTTTTGTAATTATGTCCTAATAATAAATAAAAAAAACTTTTTCTATAATATATAGAAAAAGTCCCTTTAATATAAAGTAATAAATTTATACTTTTATATTTTAGCCAAGTTTTTGTTGTAGTCTTAGTTTATCAGCAACCATAGCTATAAATTCAGAATTTGTAGGTTTACCTTTGTCATTATGTACGGTATATCCAAAAATTCTATTAATAGTTTCAACTTGTCCTCTTGACCATGCAACCTCTATAGCATGTCTAATTGCCCTTTCAACTCTACTTGCTGTTGTGTTATATTTTTTAGCAATAGAAGGATATAGTTCCTTTGTAACTGCACTAAGCAATTCTATATCTTTAACTACCATTTGAATAGCTTCCCTTAAATATAGATAGCCTTTTATATGCGCTGGAACACCGATTTCATGAATTATATTTGTAATCTCAGCTTCTAGTGAATTAACATTAGAAAATACATGACTTTCTGGCATAACAAGTGATGGAGTTCTTCTAATTTCTTGTTGCATTGACCCTAGGGAAAACATTTGTCTTATTCTTTTACTAAATATATCCATATCAAAAGGTTTTACAACATAATACTCCGCACCAAGGTTAATAGCTCTTTGAGTAATTTTATCTTGTCCAACAGCAGATAAAACTATAACCTTTGGTATATTTATTCCATTCATTGAATTTATCTTTTCAAGTACCCCAAGGCCGTCTAAATGAGGCATTATTATATCTAGAACCAAAACATCTGGTCTGTAATTTCCTACGAATTCAACTGCTTCTAGTCCATCATTGGCAATCGCAACAACCTCAAAGTCTTTCTGTTCCTTTAAGTATTGACTTAATATGCTTGAAAATTCCTTGTTGTCATCGGCGATAAGAATTTTGATCTTTCTATTTTCCATTGTATATCCTCCTAGCTTATTCCATTATCTCTTATTAATAACTAATTCGACAATAAAAAGATATTTCCTTCTCTTTACAGATAAAATTTATTACAGAAATTTCATATTTATTGTAGAGCTTAATTTCATAGAAAAAATTAGGGAGATTTGATATATAATCTCCCTAATTATTTATAGTATTAGGATGCTAATTTAACTTCATTTAACATCCATTCAATATATATACCATAACCCATATTAGGTTTATTAACAAACACATGAGTAACAGCCCCAACAAGTTTTCCATCTTGTATTATAGGACTTCCACTCATACCTTGAACTATACCACCAGTTTTTTCTAAAAGCTCATTATCTATTACCTTTATAATCATACTTTTAGGACTTGGTTTTGTTTGAGAATTAAGTCTCTCTATTATAATATCATATTCCTTCGTTTCTGTACCATCAACACAAGCTAAAATTTTCGCAGGCCCTTCTTTTACTTCACTTTGTCTTGCAATTGGTATTGCTTTCTTACTTTGTAAGTCACTCCACATTTCAGGAGATATCCCATATACACCACTAAATGTATTTTTGTTCAAACTTCCTACCTTATCTTTTTCGGTAAATACTCCTCTTAATTCTCCAGGTTTTCCTTTTTCTCCTTTTTCTACAGAAATTATTTTTGCATTATAAGTGCTACCTTCTTTTATAGAAAGCATCTTTCCTGTATCAACATCATTTATAGGATGACCAAGTGCTCCAAATTTACCGGAATTTTCTTCATAAAAAGTAAGTGTTCCAACCCCAGAAGTAGAATTTCTTACCCATAATCCTATTTTATATTGAGAAGATTCATCAGACTCTATAGGATTTATAGATTTGCTTATAATACTATCTTTTCTCTTAATCTTAAACTTTACTATTTTACCCTTTGACTTCGAAATTGTATTAGATAATGTATTTATATCAACTAACTCTTCTCCATTAGCTTCTAGAAGAATATCACCTATTTCTATTCCAGCACCAACTCCTGGACTTTCTTTTTTTCCATTTTTAGTTTCTACATCTGAAAAACCTACAACAATAATACCTTCAGTTAAAAGCTTAATTCCTACTGGTTTCCCTCCAGGTATTACCTTTACCTCAGGCTTTAAATTTAAAGTAACTTTTTTTACAGGTATTAAACCAAATAGTTTAACATTTAAATTTATATTTTGATTACTAGTAGATGAATTTTTACTAAAAGCTTCCACTGTATATATAAAGTTTGACTTTAACTTTTTATCAGATAGGTTAACTAGTTCTAGTTTATTATTAGTAATTTTAACTACACTAGGTAAAGATGCTACTTTAACAAATGCAAATGAAAAAGTAACGGCAATAATTATTGATAAAGTTATTAGTATTTTTGTGTATTTTATTTTCAAGATAATCACTCCTTATTGCCAGTTTGTTAAATCAACATCCTTCGATGTTTTTAACTTATCCTTTTTGTTGTCCACATATACTATAAGAAAAACAACAATAATAGCAATAAGAAGATTTTATGTAAAGCTTATGAAAAACAAAATAATCTTCATCTAGTAAACTAGTGAAGATTATCTCTTTTATTATATAGTTAATGAAGTTTTATAGCTTTGTGCTAACTCTAAAACTTCAAGAGCATTTTTTCTAGTTAGATCAGTTATTTCTGCTCCACCGAGCAATCTAGCTAACTCTTCTATTTTTTCATCTTTAGTAAGTAGTGCAACCTCTGTTAATGTAATATTATTCTTTACACTTTTTTGTATTTTATAATGATTATCACTCATCGCAGCTATTTGTGGTAAGTGAGTAATACAAAGTATTTGATGCTCTCTAGATATTATAGCCATTTTTTCAGCTACAGCTTGCGCTGTTCTTCCACTTACACCTGTATCTACTTCATCAAAAATAAGTGTAGGTATACTATCTATATCTGCTATTACAGTTTTAATAGCAAGCATTATTCTAGATATTTCACCTCCAGAAGCAATTTTTGAAAGTGCTTTTAAAGGCTGCCCTGGATTTGCAGTCATTAAAAACTTTACAGAATTTTTACCATTTATCTGGAATCTTTCTTCTTCAATTACTTTAACTTCAAAAATAGCCTTTTCCATTCCAAGAGATTTTAACTGAGACTCTATTAAATCTTGTAGCTTAATAGCATTTTCTCTTCTAATAACTGTCATTTCATGTGAAAGTAGATTAAGAGTTTTAGCTAATGACTCACTTTCATGTTCAAGATTTATAATTGTATCATCACTTTTTTCTATATCTGATAATTCCTTTAGAATTTTTTCATTATAATCTATAACCTCATCTATTGTAGAACCATATTTTCTTTTTAGTTTATTAATTAAATTAAGTCTTTCCTCTACTTCATTTAATATATCCTCATTAAAATCTATAGAAAGCCTATAATCTCTAACATCTTCTAATAAAGCTTCTAAACGATAGTATATATCTTCACAGGACTCCTTCATTTGTTTAATTCTATCATCATAATTCTCTATAGAATTAAAACTAGTTAAAGCTGACCCTAATGCATCATATGCTGCCTCTCCAATAGTCGTTGAATATAACTTATTATAAATCGTATTTAATGATGAATATATCTTTCCTGAATTCATCATTAATTCTTTTGATGATATAAGCTCTTCATCTTCACCGATTTTCAAATTTGCCTCAACAATTTCTTGGGACTGAAATGATAATAAATCTATCATTCTAAGCTTTTCTTTTTCATTTGTAGAAAGCTTTTTGATATTTTCTATTACATAAGAATATCTTTTATACTTTTCTATGTATTCTTCCTTAACTCTTTCTAATTTATTCCCACAAAATAAATCTAAAAGCTTTATATTTAATTCATCATTAAGTAAGGATTGATGTTCATGTTGTCCATGAATATCTATAAGGTATTTTCCTATAGATTTTAAAAATCCTACTGTAACTGCTTTTCCATTAATTCTGGATACACTTTTTCCTGTTTTACTTATTTCTCTTGATATTATTAGATTATCTTCTACTTCTATTCCATTTTCATTTAAAAGTAAATTTACTTCATCTATGTTTACTGAAAATATACCTTCAACAAAAGCTGAATCCTCTCCAAATCTTATAATATCCTTTGTTTGCTTATCTCCAAGTATAAAGTTTATAGAATCTATCAAAATCGATTTACCTGCCCCGGTTTCTCCAGTTAACATGTTAAGTCCTGAGGTAAATCTTATATCTGCTTCATCAATTAATGCAAAGTTTTTTATATGAAGTGCTAGAAGCATTTTTAGCCCTCCTATATATTTAATAGTTTCTTATATTTTCCAACAAGTTCACGAGCCTTTTCTTCAGTTCTAGCTAGAATTAGAATAGTATTATCACCTGCTATAGTACCAACAATTCCATCCCAACCTAAGGTATCGATTGCTTCAGCTGCTGCAGAACCTGATCCTGAAAGTGTTTTTATTAAAATTGCATTACCAACATAATCTATATTCACCACGGTTTGGGTAAATATATTAACTAATTTTTCGGAAAGAACATTTTCTCCCTGTGCAATTGATGCATACTTATATCTACCTGATGCAGATAAAACCTTTATAAGCTTTAATTCCTTAACGTCCCTAGATACTGTTGCTTGAGTTACATCCATTCCCTGCCCTCTTAGTGCATCTACAAGCTCTTCTTGAGTTTCTATATCTTTTTGTGTTATAAGCTCTAGTATTTTTGCATGCCTAGCAATTTTCATGTAAGTACCCCTTTCGTCCTCTATATAGTTCTCTGCTTTAATTTATTCCTCAATACATCAAAAAAACTTCTATTTGAAAGTTTTATAAGTTTAACGTTAAATGGTGCCTTATTAATTACTACTTTATCAAAGTTATTTAACCTAAGTCCCCTTTGTCCATCACATGTTAAAAAAGCTCCCTCATGACTACTCTCAATCTCAACAGTTATTGTTTGAGAGTCGGAAAGCACGATTGACCTTGAGTAAAGTGTATGGGGGCATATTGGTGTTATAAGCATAACCCCAAGCTCAGGACTAATAATTGGTCCCCCTGCTGATAGGGAGTATGCAGTAGACCCTGTAGGTGTAGATGTTAATATTCCATCTCCATTGTAAGTATCAACGAACTCATCATCTGCATATATATTAAGAGTTATAAGTCTAGATAAAGTTCCTTTAGTTATTCCAATATCATTAAATGAGTATAGGCTTTCTCCCTTTTCCCCATTTTTTATAACACTTGCCTCCAGTAGAATTCTCTCCTGAATAGTAAAATCATTATTAAGTATTTTATTTAAAGCTAAAAAAGTGTCTTCTCTTTCAACTTCTGTAATAAATCCTAAATGCCCCATATTTATCCCTAAAATTGGGATATTACTAGAAGCTACACTTCTTGCAACTCCAAGTAAAGTTCCATCTCCTCCTAGTACAATCAAAAAGTCTGCATTATTATATATTTCACTTTGTGTATATCCTATTTCTGGTCTATTAATTTTTGATGCCCCAATTTCTGTAAGTAGAACTGTGTTTCCTTTTTCCTCGAGCCAATTTATAATTGAAGATGTTAGCTCTAGTCCTATATCCTTAGTTAAATTAACTATTATCCCAAACTTTGCCATAAACTCACCGCCGAATTTATATTTCTTTACAAACTTTCATGTGATAGTCTTACTATGTCCTTTGCAAGACATTCGCTATCTAAAACTTCTTTACTTTCTTCTAAGCTAACTTCCTTTGTAAGATATAAAAGATATTCTATATTACCTTCTGGTCCCTTAACAGGAGAAAACTGAAGTCCTTTTATTTTATAACCAATTGATACTGCAAAATTCATAATTTTAAGTATTACTTCTTCATGAACAGCAGGATCCCTAACTACACCTTTTTTCCCAACCTTTTCTCTTCCAGCTTCAAACTGTGGTTTTATTAAAGCTACTATTTCCCCATTTTCACTTAATAGAGTCTTAAGAACTGGTAATACAAGTCTTAATGATATAAATGAAACATCGATAGATGCAAAATCAAGTTCTTCATCAAGATGTTCAGGGGTAACATATCTTATGTTTGTTCTTTCCATACACCTAACTCTTTCATCTGTTCTTAAGACCCACGCCATTTGTCCATAACCAACATCTACAGCATAAACCTTTTTAGCTCCATTTTTAAGCATACAATCAGTAAATCCCCCTGTAGATGCTCCAACATCCATACAAACCTTATTATCTAAAATAATATTAAATTCTTTCATAGCCTTAGCAAGCTTTAGTCCGCCTCGACTAACATAACCAATCGCATCACCTTTTACCTCTATATTTGATGCAACTTTTATTTTTTCCCCTGGTTTATCTACCCTATTGCCATTTACGAAAACAAGACCTGCCATTATGTTTTTTCTTGCTTTTTCCCTAGAGTCAAAAAACCCTTTTTCAACTAATAGGATATCTATTCTTTCCTTAGCCTCTGCCATGGTAGTCTCCTTTTATATTTTTTAGTATAGTACTTGTTATTCCCTTTGAATCTAAGCCATATTCTTCGTATAACTTATCTACACTTCCGTGGTGAATAAACTCATCATGATATCCTATAAGTACAGTTTTTTTGTAAGAGTTTATACTAGTTATATACTCTAAAACAGACTCTCCAAATCCTCCACCTATCATATTATCTTCTACAGTGAATACTATATCATGACATTTGTATATATATTCTAACATATTTTTATCTAAAGGTTTAATAAATTTAGCATTTATTACAGTAGAATTTATACCTTTGCTTTCAAGTTCCTTGCTTGCCTCTAGGCTATGTTGAACCATTTTACCTACTGCAATAATAGCTATATCTTTTCCCTTTTTAACTTCTTCCCATTTCCCAAGTTCAATTGAATCTTCTTCATTAAAACTTAAATTCCCATCACAACCTCTTGGATATCTAATAGCAAGAGGTGAATCATTGTACATAAACCCCCATTTAAGCATCTTTCTAAATTCTATAATACTTTTAGGGGACATAATAACCATATTAGGTATTGTTCTTAGGTATGAAATATCAAATACCCCTTGGTGTGTCTCTCCATCTTCACCAACTATTCCTGACCTATCAATACAAAACATAACCGGTAGATTTTGTATTGCAACATCGTGTAAAACCTGATCATAAGCTCTTTGAAGAAATGTAGAGTAAACCGCAAAAACAGGTTTCAAACCACTTGATGCCATACCTGCTGATAGTGATACCGCATGTTGTTCTGCTATTCCTACATCAAAAAATCTTTTAGGGAACCTTTTAGCAAAATCAGAAAGTCCTGTTCCATCTGGCATTGCAGCTGTAATTGCAACTAATTTTTCATTTTTCTCCGCTGCATCTATTATTTCTTCTCCAAAGACACTTGAATATGATGCCTTAGATTTTGTTGATTCTCCTGTTTCTATAGTAAAGGGACCTATCCCATGAAATTTATCAGGCTTTTTCTCAGCAAAATAATAACCTTTTCCTTTTTTTGTTATTACATGAATTAAAACAGGTCCTCTAATTTTCTTAGCTCTTGTTAATACACTTGAAACTTCTTTAATATCATGACCATCAATAGGTCCTAGATAAGTAAATCCTAACTCTTCAAATAACATTCCTTTAACAACTAGACACTTAACACTTTCCTTTACTCTTTCAGCTGCCTTATATAAATTATTTCCAACAGCAGGTATTTTTTTAACCATATATTCTAAATCATCTCTTATGTTCATATAAGTAGGTTGAGTTCTTATTTTAGCTAAGTAACTAGATACACTACCTACATTTTGAGAAATAGACATTTCATTATCATTGAGAATAACAATAACATTTGTATTACTATTTCCAGCATGATTCAAGGCTTCAAAAGCCATACCTCCGGTAAGTGCTCCATCGCCAATAACTGCTACAACGTCATTTTTATCACCTTTAATATCACGTGCCTTAGCAAAGCCTAGGGCTGCTGATATTGAAGTACTGCTATGACCTGTTGAAAAACTATCATATTCACTTTCACTTGGCCTTGGAAATCCACTTAATCCACCGTATTTTCTAAGGGTATCAAATCTATCTTTTCTCCCTGTGAGAATTTTGTGTACATAGGATTGATGTCCAACATCCCAAACAATCTTATCATCTGGCATATTAAACACTCTATGAAGTGCAATAGTTAACTCTACTACACCTAGATTCGGTGCTAAGTGTCCTCCTGTTTTTGATACAGATGAAATTAAAAAGTTTCTTATCTCATCTGCTAATTGATAAAGCTCATTTAATTTTAAATTTTTTATATCCTGTGGGTAATTTATACTATCTAGTAATGACATATTCTTCACCTATATTAATTTTATTTTTTCATCATAAAAGATTCCAAAACCCATGCTACGTTATATACTATACTGTTGCTTTTTGAAATTGCAAAAATCTTTCCTATCGCTTTCCCCCCAACAGTTAAAGAAGCTATTATACCACTTATAATTAAAGTTAATATTGTTGCATTATTAATAGTTGTAGATGAAATTATCTTAACAACTATTACAGCTCCTGTAGTACCACTTATAATACCACAAATATCTCCTATAACATCATTACAAAATGTTGAAACTTTACCTGCATTTCTAATTAGCACAACGGATATTTTAGATCCTTTAATCTTTTTAGAAGCCATGGAATGAAATGGTGTTTCATCTGCTGTGGCTACTGCCATTCCTATAATGTCAAATATAATTCCAATTAAAATTATAACAATCAATATTATAAAAGCTATGAATATATCTACTCTACCAAGGAAGATATCAGAAACATAGCCAATAGTTGAAGATATTATGAAAGATAAAACAAATATTAAAACAACCCATTTAACATTAGAACCTTTATCTGGTGTTTTACTTTGAAACTTTACTTTTTTTCTTTCTTTGTCTCTTAATTTATTTTCTCCCATAAAACCACCTTTATATAATACCCTTAGGTGGTAATAAAGTAGGTTAAGTTTGCGGCTTAGGTCTAGCAGGCTTTCCCATTTTCGAGACCACATGTCGCCATAATGGTGGTTTCCCTTTAACCGAAAATCTACATCGTTGCCAAGTATAGGGCTAGATTGCCACTTAGTCCGCACTGCAATCCCTACTTTATCACTTCTATTAACTAGTTGAACAGTCTAGTGGTTTTCCCAAACGACATAGCCTCTTCCTAGCCTCTTTTGCAAAATTGGTTTCCTGTAGCAATAACTATTACCTTCGGGCCCTGAAAGTAATAGTCTGATCCACCCTCCGCCAATTTCACTCAAGGCAGGCTACACTGCAAGTAGCTATTTCTAACCACTATGCAGGTTTAATCCTATACCGTAGAGTAATCTAGTTATCCACGAAGATAGGTCTCCACGAAAAGTAGGGTCGATTGCGCATGCCATTGCGGTCGCCCCACTTCTCTTACTCCCAGCACCAACCCATAACTGGGCGTAACGAGCCAGCACAAGAAGCTTCATCGATGTGCCCTTTGACGAATTTTTAGCCCCGCCTTCAAAAGAGGTATAGCCGACTAGAATACTGCACCACCTAAGCTAATTTATTATTCTAGCATATATGATATAAAGTAACAATATTTCATATAACTTTTATAAGTTATATTTCCCTATTCTTATGTAGGTTAATTTATATTTTTACTTACTTCGATTTAGAAGGTATCTGGTATAATCTGATAAAAAGCCACTTGGATCAATTTCTTTTGAAATCTCTAGGGCTTTATCTGTTAAACTCCTTGAAAGGTTTATAGATTCCTCTATTCCAAGTAGGGAAACAAATGTAGATTTATTATTCTCCTTATCACTTCCAATGTTCTTACCAAGTACTTTGGGATCTCCTGTGTAATCAAGTATATCATCAACAATTTGGAATACTAGCCCTATATTCTTACCATATTCCCTTATAATATCTAAGTAGTCTTCACGCTCTGCTGATAATGCTCCAACTATGCAAGCGGCCTCAATTAATGCTCCTGTTTTCTTGCTATGCATTTCAATTAATCTATCTATAGATATAGCTTTCCCTTCACTTTCAATATCTATAATTTGCCCTGCTATCATTCCCCTTATGCCTGAAGCATTAGAAATAATTTTTCCTATTTTAGCATAATAGGAATTATAATTAGACTTTTCAATCTCATCAAATATAATTTCAAATGCTAAGTTTAAAAGACCATCTCCTGCAAGTATAGCATTACCTTCCCCAAACTTAATATGATTAGTTGGAGATCCTCTTCTCAAATCATCATTATCCATAGCTGGAAGGTCATCGTGTATCAAAGAGTAGGTATGTATACATTCTATTGAAATAGCAAAAGGTAGTGCCTTATTTACGTCACCACCTAATGCCTTTGCTACTGCAAGGACTAAAACAGGTCTTACCCTTTTTCCTCCTGCAAGTAAACTATAATTCATAGCATCTGCTATGGTCTTTTCTGTTACTTTATAATCAACAATTGAGGCTATATTTCTATTGATGGATTCTATAATGGATTTTAACTCATTTTCAAAAGTCATTTCTATTCCCCCTGTAGAGAGAATTCTTCCTCTTGAACCTCTCCATTTTTAGCCTTAACTATAGAGTTAATCTTTTGTTCCGCTTCATCAAGCCTTGCATTACAAAGAGCAACGAGATCCATTCCCTCTTTGAATATATCTATAGATTCTTCAAGGGAGAGCTCTTCACTTTCCATTTTAGTAACTATCTCCTCTAATCTATCTATTGCTCCTTCGAAATTCTTCTCTTTTTTTCTAGCTGCCATTTTTTCCCCTCCACTATTTCTTCTACCTTACAATTCAACTCTCCATCTATCATATTAACATTTATAATATCTCCTAACTTAACATTACTAACACTATTTACAACCTTTTTCCCAATTTGGGTAAAGGTATATCCTCTTTTAAGAACATTAATAGGACTCATAGCATCAAGCTTAGAAATTAAAACTGCATATTTTGATTTTTTATTCATAAGAGACTTCTGTACAAGGGAAATAATATCCTTCTCTTTTATTAAAATATTACTTCTCTCAACTTTTATCTTATCATAAAAACTACTTAATATTTTGTCGTATAATCCATCTAGATATTGCATATTTGCCTTTAACTTTCTATCAGGAGATCTCATTTCTAGTATATTTTTATAGCTTTCAACCTTGCTAGATTTTTCTGTTAAGACTATATTCATTAATGCATATAACCTTTGGTCTATTGAACTTATTTTATATGATAAATTATCAAATGATGGAACTATTAATTCAGCAGCATGGGATGGGGTTGATGCCCTGTAGTCTGAAACAAAATCACAGATTGTAAAATCTGTTTCATGACCAATAGCTGATACTATAGGTATTTTGCTACTATAAACTGCTCTTGCTAAAGACTCTTCATTAAAAGCCCAAAGCTCTTCTATCGAACCGCCACCTCTTGCAATTATAATAACATCTATATCACTCTTTTTATTAAAATACTCTATCCCCTCTATTATTGTATACTCTGCTCCCTCTCCTTGAACCTTTGCTGGATAAAGAAGTATATCGGTTCCTTTATATCTATTAGTTGCTACGTTAATTATATCTCTAATAACAGCACCTGTAGGTGAGGTAATTACCCCTATTCTATTCGGAAAAAATGGCAAGGATTTTTTCCTTGCCACATCAAACAAACCTTCTGATTCTAGTTTTTTCTTAAGCTGCTCATATGCAATATATAAGCTGCCAATACCGTCAGGCTGCATAGCTTTGCAATATACCTGATATTTGCCGTCTCTTTCGTAAACTGAAACTCTTCCTCTAACTAGAACCTTTTGCCCATTTTGTGGTCTAAACTTCAATAGTAATGTATCTCCCTTAAACATTACACAGCTAAGCTTTGCCTTATCATCTTTTAATGTAAAATACATATGTCCCGATGAATGATGGGTGAAGTTAGATATTTCTCCATTTATGTATATATCAATTAATTCAATATCATTTTCAAAAATATCCTTAATGTATGAGTTTACCTCATATACACTAAAGTGTTTATTGTTCATATTCTAGTGAAGCCTCCAAAATGTTTTCAATAAGCATTGTAGTTGTCATTGCACCTACTCCACCTGGTACAGGAGTAATGTGTGATGCTTTTTCAAGTACTGCATCAAAGTCAACATCTCCCTTTAACTTTCCATCAACCATGTTAACTCCAGCATCAATAACAACAGTTCCTTCCTTTACCATATCAGCGGTTATAAGATTAGCCTTTCCAGCTGCACTTACTAATATATCGCAATTTAGAGTTTCTGCCTTTAAATCCTTCGTTTTTGAATGACAGATGTTAACAGTAGCACCTTCAGCAAGAAGTAGCAGTGCTACAGGCTTACCAACTATGTTACTTCTTCCAACTACACACACTTTCTTACCTACAAGTTCAATTCCTGTTTCTTTAATTAATCTAACAATACCCTTTGGTGTACAAGGAAGTAAACATTTTTCTCCTCTGAAAAGTTTACCCGTGTTGTCTAAAGTAAAGCAGTCTATATCCTTATTAGGTTTAATAGCTCTTGCAACATTATCTGGTGATATGTGCTTTGGAAGTGGAAGCTGTACTATTATTCCATTAACGTCTTCTCTATCATTTAATTCATTTATAAGAGATATAACTTCTTCCTCTGTACTTTCTGCTGGTAGTTCAAACATCTTATATTCTACACCTACTTCAGATGCAGTCTTTTGTTGTCCCTTAACATATGAAACAGATGAAGGATCGTTTCCTACTAGTATTGCAGCAACTCCTGGAACTCTTCCTTTAATTTCCTTGTGCTTATTAACTTTCACCTTTAACTCTTCTCTAATGTTTGCCGCTACTTGCTTAGCGTTAATAATTATTCCACTCATTTTCTCACCTCATAAGATAAAATGTATTTTATTTTGCTAAATAAACGGTATATCACATATACCCTTTAGTATATGTTAATTATAATTGAAATCAGTTTATCATTTTGATTAATAAATGTCTAGCAGAAAAATGTGATGAATTTCTCTTCCATTATTTGATATTTTATTTATATGTACTAACTATTTTTTTATAACCTATTTTAGCTACTCCAACAGCATTATCACATCCATATTGGCCTCTTGCAAAATAAACATTATTAAATTTATTTCTTTTAAAATACTCTTTTAAAAACTTACTTGAAGATACTCCCCCCATAAACACTATAGGTAAATCATAAAGTTTTTGTATATTTAAACATACCTTTTGCAGGGTTTTTGATATACATAACATCACAGCATAGGATATATCTTCACTATTATAGTTTAGGGATATATACTCATGAGCTTTTGTTTCTTGTCCAGAAAAATTCATAAATAACCCCTCAACCTTTGATGGTATTCTTAAATTAGACTCTTTAACCTTTAAAGCTAATTTATCAATACTTGTTCCTGCTGGAAAAGTATGTCCAAGACCAACACCTGTCCTATCTATAAATTGACCAATACTTATATCCTTTGTACCACCGATTATATCTATATTATATATCTCATTATTTTTAACATTTAAAACCTCTGTTGTTCCACCTGATATATGTATAGCAATAAAATTATTAAAATTTAAACTAATTGAATTCAAAGCTGCTTCTAAATGTCCCTCTTGATGTGTAGTTTCTAGTAATGGGATATTATTTAGATTTGCTATAGACTTCGCTATACTTTCTCCTGCTAAAAATACTGGCATATAGGACCCCTCAATAGGTCTTGGCTTCGTACTAACTGCAACAGCATCTAACTTATAAACTTTCAAACCCTCTAGAAGACTAGGCATATTTTTGATATGTTCAAAAAGGGCATCTGACTGTCTCAGACCCCTTTTACCCAAACTTACTGTAAGTAATTTTCTTCTATCTTCTATTATTCCATCATCTGAATATATAGCTATAGAAGTTGTATAGTTACTAGTATCTATTCCTAGTACATTTGCCACTAAGCTTCTATCTCCCTTTGAATGTTACCAAGAACTCCATTTATAAATGCTCTTGATTTATCTTCACAGTATATTTTTGAAAGTTCTATAGCCTCATTTATAGCTGATGCATTTGGTACATCCTCTCTGTTTAACATTTCGAATATTGCAATTCTCATAATTGCAAGTTCTACTCTACCAATTCTAGCTACTTTCCAACCCCTTGAATACTTTTCTATATATGAATCTATTTCCTTTATATTTTCTTCTATTAACATAACAGTTGATGTTATATATTGAAGGTCATTATCTGATAACTTTAAAGTATCAAATTCGCATTCGTTTTCTACTGGTATTTCACGTGCTTCATAATAATTTTCTACAATTTCTTGTCCAACTGCATTCTTTAAAGAAAGCTGATATACAAGGTGCATTGCAAGTTCTCTAGCCTTTCTTCTACTCATGTATTTTCCTCCATTAATATGCCTTTAAGCTTTATCGTATAATTTATTAAATTCCTAAGATTCCCAAGGCGGACTTAATAATTTAAATTAACCCTCTGCTTGCAGAGGGTTAATTTAAATAAGTACTATTCCGCCTTATCTTCCTTTGGCATTGTAATACCTTGTACATGTACATTAACACACGATACAGAAAGTCCTGACATAGTTTCAACCGACTTCTTTACGTTTTGTTGTACCTTAGACGCTACATCTAGTATTTTTACTCCGTACTCTATAACTAAGTGTATATCTATAGTAGTATCTTCTTCACTAACTTGCACTTTCACGCCTTTACTCGCGCTTTTCACTCCAAACTTCTCAGCAAAATCTTTACCGCCAAGTGACGCTACACCTTTAATTTCTGTAGCAGCTATAGAAGCAATAACAGTGATTACGTCAGAAGCTATTCTAACTGACCCTACTTCTTCAGTAACATTTATGTTCTCATCCATTATATACACCTCCTAGATTAGGAATCGGATATTTTAAAGATATTATAACAGAAAAACATTGAATTTACAAAGTTTAATATAGTATATACTAAATTCTATATTTCTATTAATAATATTAAAAATTTTACGCCTAGATAACACTAGGCGTAAAATTTTATGTAGATCTATTGATTTTGCTTTATTATTATTCCACTTGGAGCTACTCCACTTGATCTAACAGCAATATCTTTAATTTGGTTAACTTTTTCACTTGTTAATTTTTCACTACTTTTAACACTGATTTCTACTCCATTATCATCTATTATGCAAAGAGCTTCTTCAAATCCTTTTTCTTTAACCATAGTCTCAATCTTACTTTCTTTTTCCCCTTTTTCAATTAATCCCATAAGTTTTTGACTTGCTTTTTCCTTTGATTCTTTAGTAGCATTTTTATTGTTTACAATACTTTCAAGCTCTTGTTTCATTGTTGTTCTTTGATTTTCTCTAGCCATTCTTCCCTCTGAATAAAAGCTTTTACTTGAACTTGCTACCTTTTTGTTTAATGTCTCAGTTACCTCAGTACCTTGCTTTAAAACCATATCCGTATCCTTAAAAGAATCATTGAACTTCTTTGCAAAGAAGCTTGCACATCCTATTAGACCTATTAACACTGCAATTATAACTGTTTGTTTTCTGAAATTTGGCATTTAAAACCCACCTTCCTTTTTAATTAATAAATTATATGTAAAGTATTTCTTATATATGCTTAACTTTTTTTCATAGGAGAAACCACCACCTTATTAGCTGGAAGATTTAACAATGTCTTAACAGCATTTGTAACCTCTTCCTTAATACTTGAATTAACAGCGCCCTCTGCAACTATCATAACTCCACCAATGCTTGGTCTTATTTCTTTAACAATAAGAGCCTTATTACCCGAAGAGTCACCTGCGGTTACAACAGTACTAGTTTTACTACTCTCTGTTATGGTTCTTGTTCCACCTTCTTTATCTTTTTCATCTGTTTTTTTATTTGTATCAGTACTATTTACTGCAGGTATACTTTCACTACTTCCTTGAAAGTAAATCATTACATCTACTTTTCCTACACCTTGAATTTGAATTAGGGAATCAGCTAAATCTCTTTTAAGCTTTTCCTCATAGTCCTTAGCACCTGGAAAACTTTGAGAATTAGATGAAACCTCAACTTCAGCGTCATCTTCTTTTTGTACAGTTTCCTTAGGTAGCTTTTCAGCATTTGATTTATCCTTTTTAAAGTTAAAAAGACTACCTGTTACATCACCTATAATTAATAAAAGAACCCCTATAAGAAATGCTACTGCTATGTTTGTAAGAAACTTTTTAGGGTCCTTAAACCACTTTTCTAAAATTTCCTTAAACTTCATTTGATACTCCTCACTTTATCATCTGATAAACAGAATTCTTGAATCAGGAGTTTTAACTACCACTGATTCTTAGAAGTCATTATCCAGGAGCTTAGTGCTACTTATCCCTAACTTTTAGTGGCTAGGGTTAGCGACAGTTAGCTATCGGATAAATTTAACCTCTGCACCTTTAACATTAAAGCTATCCTCTAAAACCTTTAAAACGTCCTTCTCCCTTGGAACTTCATCTTTAGGTTTAGAATCATCACCTATTTGAACTTTATTTACAGTTACTACCTCCCCTTGTGAGGATTTTTTAACCTCAACCCATTTTATACCCTTAAAATCAAGTTCATTTTTATCGTTTTTTAGCTCTATAGATGTAACTATATAATCTTTACCTGTTTTCGACTTTATTTCTTTAGAAATATTTTCTTTTAAGCTTGTTTTAAAGGCCTCTCTAGTTTTTGTTTTAAATTCCTCATGTGCCTTTTTAGTATCTACCTTACTGTATGATGAAATAGCCTCTGAATATGAAGATATTTTTTCATTTAAACTAAAATCACCTACAAGTATTTTAAATAATGGAGACAAAACTGCAACCATAACTAAAAGTCCTGTTGCAAGCTTCACATACTTTTTTATATTTCCCTCTGGGAGTATAAGCTCTACTATTGTAATAATAATTACAGTAGCAACTACTGAGGTTATCCATCCTTTTAAAGCATCCATCATTTTAATCACCCTACCGTCATTATTAATCTACCTGTTGAGGTTATTATTGTTATCATTATAAAAAACATAATGGCAGTGCAAAGTACACTTGAAAATATCACTGTAAATGAACTTCCAACACTTGATAAGCAATTTATTATCTTTTTATCTACTACAGGTTCCATAACAGCACCTACAAACTTATATATTAAAGAAATCATTATTATTTTTAGTAACGGGAATATACATATCCATATCATAATTAAAAGACCTAATATACTTATTGCATCCTTTAAAACTAATGAATATCCTACAACAGTTGTTATTGCATCTGATAGTGATTTACCAACTAGTGGTATAAAGTTATCAACAAAAAACTTTGTTGTTTTAAGAGTAACCTGATCAATTGTAGCTGCAGTATTACTTCTTATAGTTATTAAGGTTATAAATATAGTCATTATAAAACCTAAAGCCCATAAGCTTATTTGTTTTATCAAAGATGCTAGTCTCATAACCTTTGGTTCATCACTTAAACTATTAACTATATTTAAAACAACCACAAAAGTTGTACAAGGTATAATAAAATTCTTAATAACAGAACTACTAACACTTAAAATTAAAATTGTTATAGGGTCTAGTGTCGCAGCTGATATTACCTGACCTGTTGTTGCTATTAGCATAATCAATGGTGGAATTAATATACTTGCAAACTCTGTCATCTGATCTATTGTGCCCTTTGCAAGATTAATTACAATAGTAAAACTTTTAACTATTATAATGACTATTGTACAAAAACAAGCATAGTGTGCAATTTTACTAATCCCACTATTATTAAATGCATTTTGAATATTTTGAAGAATGGCACTTAATATACCAAGGACTAATAATTCTACTAGTAACCTTGAGTTAGCAACCACTTCTTTTAAGATAAATTTACCTAAAGAAGCTAGTACATCTTTAAATGTAACTCCTATAGATCCTGTTTCTTTATACTTTTCGACTATCTCTCCTACGTTAAAACTTGGTATGTAATTTTCTTTCTGCTGAAGCTTATTTGAAAACTCTTCTATTTGTTTTAAATCAACACCTGTTCCTTCCATTGCAAATGCTACAGTGTTTAATTGAAACATAATAAAGCATCCAAATATTAAGCTTATAAGTACCTTTTTAATCATCTTTACCACCCTATGGCATTATTTTCATCACCAAATCCATTACCGCCATTAATATTGGTATTGCAAGTGAAATAATTATAATTTTTCCTGCAAACTCTATTTTGCTTGCTATAGAAGATTGCCCTGCATCTTTACATATCTCTACCCCAAATGATGCAAGATATGCTACACCAATTATCTTTAATACTATATTAAGATAGGTAATGTCTATATTGACTTTTAATGCTATTTCTTGAATAGCTTGTACTACTACAGTTAACCTAGTTATCATAAATAAGAATATAACAATTCCTGCTGCTAGACTAAGCTGAAGAGCAATTTCTGGCTTTTGATCCTTTAAGAATACTACTATCACTGTAGCTATAAGTCCTATTACAACTATTTGAGCTATCTCCATTTAATCACCTTCTAAAATTGGAACATAGACTTTATGCTTGAAAAAAGTTGAGTTATAAGTCCTAAAACCAGTAATAGAACTGTTAAAAGACCTGCAACGGTTAGCATAGATCCTTGTTCTCTTTTTCCCATACTGTCTAGAAGTCTATCTAGAACCGCTACCACAACCCCAATTGTTGCTATTTTAAATATTAGAGTTACATCCATCCAATCACCTCTTTTAAACTAGTATTATAACTACAAGTAGTCCACTACATACTCCTAAATATTTATATAACTTTTCGTTTTTAGTCATAGACTCCTCTGCTCTTTTTTCAAATCCCTCTAACTTTTTCATAGTTATATTAAAATTTGCTTTCTGCCCTTCTAAATCACTACTTTCTAAGGATTTAACGAATGATGCTAGTGTGTCTATTTCATCTTTTTCTAGCCTTAACTTACCCTTAAATTCCATCATGGTACTTTGGAACCCCTCTAGGATACCCTCTATTTCTTTTTTATAAAGCTTTTCTGAAAAAACTCTAAAAAATTCATTAATAGGTGCTCTACTTCTTTCTGCTACATACTCCATAGCTTGAATCAAAGGAGATGCTGAGTAAATTATTTCGGACTCAAGCATATTTAGGGAATATTGTAATTCCCTTATTTGTTTTAATCTCTCTGAAAACATCCTAGAATAATAAAAACCTACAAGAGTCGTAGACATAATAACAAGTATACTCCCAATAACTTTTAACAAACTATCACTCCTTCTTTAGTTTTTTGAAATAAACTTATTTAAGAGATTTATACTTTTGTTAGGTTAATTATTTCTTCAATTGTTCCTGGACCTTTTTTTCTACTTAGTATAACTACTTTTTCAAAGGCATCCTTTTCTAGTAAACTTCTAATTCCTATTCTTTTATTAATTTCACATATACTTTTTCCATGTACAGTTGCTATAATTTTAACTCCAGAATTTATTGCATCTTCTATAGCTACTGCATCCTCAAGACTCCCAATTTCGTCAACTGCAATAATCTCCGGAGACATAGACCTTAATAGCATAGTCATGCCTTGAACCTTTGGACATCCATCTAATACATCACTGCGAATGCCTACATCTCTTTGAGGAATTCCCATAAAGCATCCTGCTATTTCAGATCTTTCGTCAACTATACCTACTTTGTATCCTTTTAAAGATAAATCTCTATTTCCATCACTTAAATTTCTAACTATATCTCTTAACAAAGTTGTTTTGCCACATCCAGGTGGTGACACTATTAATGTATGTTTTATGTCTCCTTGATATAACCTGTTAAGTAAATTTAAAGAGCAATTTTTAACTTCTCTTGCTACTCTTATATTCATACCTGAAAGATTTTTCATTGTTTTTATTTTCTTATTTTCAGTTACAACTCTCCCAACCATTCCAACTCTATGTCCACCTTTTAAAGTAATAAATCCTTGCTTTAAATCTTCTTCAATTGCATATACAGAAAAGTTACTCATTAACTGCAAAGTTTTTTCTATATCACTTCTGCTAATCAAGAAATCTCCTAATACTATTCGAGATATCTTTCCATCTCTCATTACACAACGATCCTCTCCACTTATACTTATCATAAGTGGTCTATTTATTCTAAGTCTTATTTCTTCGATCTTTGAAATATCATTATTATGTAACTTTCTAAGCACAGATGATATATTTTCCGGTAAAGCTGAAAATATATCTCTATCAATCATTTCAATGATTTTTTCATCATATTCAGTTTGCAATATGTAACCCTCCCCTCTTGATATAATATTTATTACGTAAATCTTTATTTTATGATTAAATTAAAAAAGAGTATCTAAAAAATTTTAGATACTCTTTCATACTTATCTATTTAATTACTCTTCTGTCTCTTCGCAACTACAGTCGCATCCTCCGCATGAAGATTCAAATGATATTGGCTCATCACAATTAGGACAAATTATTTCATCTTCATCTTCAAACATTCCTTCATCAAGGAAAATCTGATCTCCACAATTTGGACATTCAATCTCTACATATCCATCTTCATCATGGCATCCACAATCACACTCATGGTCCTCATCTTCGAATAGAACCTCTTCAATTTCTAATACTGCTTCATCAATTGATTCAACATATGAATCTAATTCTTCATATAATTCATTTATTTCTCCAATTTCTTGAGTCATCTCTTCAAGCATATCTACTATTGCTAGAAGAACCTTTCCTTCCTTTGTGCTTTCTGAAATATCAAGTCCATCACACAGTCCCTTTAAGTATGCTGCTTTTTTCATTAGATTTTCCATAACTTTCCTCCTTATTAAAAAAATATTGACCTTACGGTCAATATTTATTATTACCTAAGCACGTGACATATAGTCACCTGTTCTAGTATCAATTCTTATTTTGTCTCCTTGGTTAATGAATATAGGAACATTAAATGTAGCTCCTGTTTCAACCTTAGCTGGTTTAGTTACATTTGTTGCAGTATCTCCCTTAACACCTGGCTCTGTTTCAACAACTTCTAGTTCAACAAAGTTAGGAGCTTCAACTGAGAATGCTTCACCTTTAAAGAACTTAATAATAGCGAATTCATTTTCCTTAATATACTTTATAGAATCTTCAACCTTTGCAAAGTCAAGTGGAACTTGATCATATGATGCCATATCCATAAAGTAGTATAATTCTCCATCATTATATAGGTATTGCATCTCTTTTCTTTCGATTACTGCTTCTGGGAATTTTTCAGTTGGGTTAAAAGTTTTTTCAAGTACTGCCCCAGTTTTAACGTTTCTTGTTTTTGTTCTAACGAAAGCAGCTCCCTTTCCTGGTTTTACGTGCATAAAGTCAATTATTGTAAGTACTTGTCCATCATACTCAAAAGTACTACCTTTTCTAAAATCTCCTGCTGTAATCATGAATGTTATCCCTCCATATAGTAATTATTAACATATTCTTATAAAAATATACGTTTAAAGTAAAAATATATATTATAATTCAATCAATGACTTTGGCGACTTTGAAAGAACCCTACAACCATCTTGAGTTATAACCAAAAGGTCTTCTATTCTAACCCCACCAGTACCTTCAATATAAATTCCAGGCTCATCGGTTATAACCATTCCAGGCTCTAAAGTATGTGTTCCCTTTGGACTAACTCTTGGAGATTCATGAATTTCACGCCCAACTCCATGACCAAGTCCATGGCCAAACTTTTCTCCATAACCGCCTTTTATAATTATGTCTCTTGCAACTTTATCAAGCTCAGAGCATTTTACTCCTGGCTTTGCACACTTAAGTGCCTCCTCATTTGCTTTAAGAACCAAATTATATATTTTCTTTTGCTCCTCTGTAGCTTTGCCTACTACAACAGTTCTAGTCATATCAGAGCAATATCCTTTATATACACATCCAAAATCAAGAGTTACAAAATCCCCATTTCTTATTAGCTTATCTGTTGCCACTCCATGTGGAAGTGAGGATCTTTCTCCTGATGCAACAATAGTCGGAAATGAAAGGCTAGATGCTCCTAACTTTTTCATATATAATTCAAGCTCAATTGCTACATCAAGCTCTGAAATCCCTTCTTTTATAAAGGATAAAATATATTCAAAAGCTTTATCAGCTATATTAGCAGCTTTAGAAATTAATTCTATTTCACTTTCATCCTTTATTATTCTTAAATTTTCTATTAATGATTCTAGTTTTACGATTTCTACATTAGTAAAATTTTCCCTATAGCCTTCATATTTTTTAAGAGTTACATAACCTTCCTCTATTCCTAGAATAGCTATATTGTTCTTAATTAAAATATCCTTGATACATGATTCAACGCTATGTTTATACTCTAAGACTTCATAATCTTTAACCTCTTCTCTAGCCTGCTGAGTAAATCTAGAGTCTGTTATAAAGTAAGCCTTTGAATCTGTAATTAATATATAACTTTCGTCACCTGTAAATCCTGAAAGATAATTTCTGTTATAATCATTAGAAATTAATGCTGCGTCAATACTTGATTCTATTAGTTTCTTTCTAAAGTTTTCAAGTCTTTTAGCTATCATCTACTAATTTCCTCCTAAATTAACTAAAGCCTTAATACCTAGTATATAGCTTTCAAATCCAAATCCACTTATTTGACCACTACATGCAGGTGCAGTTACAGAAGTTTTTCTAAACTCTTCTCTACTATGTATATTACTTAGGTGTACCTCAACTATAGGTACTATTATAGATTTTAAAGCATCATGTATTGCTATGCTATAGTGTGTATAAGCCCCTGGGTTAATAACTATTCCATCAACTTTTCCATAGGACTCTTGTATGAAATTAATAATCTCTCCTTCAATATTACTTTGAAGAATATTCACATTAACATTTAACTTTTTAGATTCACTTTTAATGTAGGTACAAAGATCATCATATGTTCCTGTACCATATATACCTTTTTCTCTTATTCCAAGAAAATTAAGGTTTGGTCCATTTATAACTAATATATTCATATTTATCACTTCCAAAAAAGTATTAAAACTATACTTATAGCACTTAGTATTTTAACAAATTTAATATAATAATGCAAACAGTTATAGATTCTCCTAAGGTCTATATGACTTTATTTCATCTATAATATCATCTACAACTTTGTCTATATGCGAAAGATTTTTTATATGTATGTGACAGGCACCTTTATATAATTCATATCTTTCATTATATAAGTTTATAAGAGCATCCTTATTATTCTTTAAAAGTGGCCTTGAATCAGTGTCTATATCTTCATATATATTATCAACAGGTCTATCAATAAAAACCACTAGAAAATTTTCCCTAAGGACAGAAACATTTTTAGTATTTTTAACTATTCCTCCACCTGTTGAAACTATAATTGACCCATTAAGTGAAGCTACTTCTCTTAATGCCCTTGATTCAGAGTTTCTAAAATTATCCTCACCCTTGCTGAATAATTCATCTATGCTCTTACCTTCCATTTTAGTTATGTAATCATCTAAATCTATAAGGCTTATACTAAGCTTACTCTCAAGTAGTTTTCCTATTGTACTTTTCCCGCAACCTGGCATCCCTATAAGTGCAACTTTATCCATAATACCCTTCAACCTCCAAAAACCTACTTATTTAACCCTAACCCTTAGGTTAAATTACCATTTTTTTTAGTATCTAAGTTTTCATGGGAATTGTCAACATTATTTTCTTCTGATTCTATATCTATAGTATAATGATGATTTAACTTATGGGAGTAGGACCCAACATTACTTATAGACTCTACTCCTATAGTTATACTTTCATCAGAACTCTTAACTCTAATTGTAACCTTTGTATATTCACTTCCCTCAAAATATTCACTTAATTCAATATTATCATTAATAAGATTAATATAGTATCCCTTTGCTACAATCTCCTCTTTAGACACCTTTATTCCATGCTTCAACCCTATATCTGCAAGATATTCTGCTTTTTGTTTACCTAAATAATTATTAGTTAATCCATGGGAAGATGTTATGCTTTGAACTACCTGTACACTTATAAACATAAGTGATAAAAATATAGGAAGTAGATATATGGTGATAAAACCTTTTTTCACCTTACTCACCTCTTTTAACTATTGTGCTTAAGGTTTCATATTCTCCAATAGTGTTAATTCTATAAAGGTTACTCCCTATATCCTCAACAGATACCTTCATTATATCAGGAGAAATTTGCTGAGATGCACTTCCATACCTTAATATACTTCTCTCTACAAACAATCTATCTCCATCTATTAAAATACTACTTCCATTTAATCTAATTGTTGAAGAATTTTTAACCTTATCTACTATAAACTCTTGAGCAATTCTAAGATTTGTATTTATTATCCCTTGATTTTCAGAACTTGAAAGTAGATTACCTGATATCTTATAAAAATTCAAACTTCCTATAACAACAATACTAATTATAAATAAAGATGAAATAGCCTCGATTAGTGTAAATCCTCTTTTTTTACCTTTAAACATTATTTTGCCACCACCATACTTATATCTTTAAACTTATTTTCACTTGATACAATTTTTATTTTTATCATTTGTATGCCTTCTTTGTAAACATTTTCTGTGTATAATATAAAATCTTTCTCACCTTTAGTTCTCTCTCCATTTTCAATAAAGCAATACAAATCTGAAATCTTACCTATATTAATTCCTGAATCTAGAGCTATTAACTTATCTGCTCTATATAAACTACTAACTCCTCTTACTATATCCAGTGCCTTTCCTTTTTCCCTAGTGTTTTCTAGTATTTTAACTCCTGTTAAACTTAGCTTTGAAACAGATACTATTAAAACTATTGTTATAACACTAGAAACAAGAGCTTCTATGTAAACCATTCCTTTTTTCATTTAATTAACCCTCATTATTCTTGTATATCCTATTGTTAATGTTACGCTTGCTTCTTTTTTGCTATTTACATCTCTTACCTTTAATGTTGTTGCTCTATGATTTAATGTACCATCGGACTTAAAAACAACATTTTTGTTATAAAGATCATTATTATTAGTAATAATCACAAAACCACTTGGCAATTTATAATCCTGTTGCTTTTTATCATTTAAATAAAATTCCAAAGATTTATATCCTCCATTATCTAAATTTAGAAATCTTATATATACACTTGCATTATTAGCTATTGCTAAACTCTTTCCATACTTTAGCTTACCTACTACTTGCTTTGTAACACTATCTAAACTGCTAGTCTTACCCTTAATAACAAAAGGAAATATAAGTGTAAATATAATCGTTATTATAAATAAAGAGGAGATTACCTCTATATAGGTAATCCCCCTTTTATACATTTTTTTATTAATATAGCCCATAATAACTTAAAAACGCTTTTACTATCCCTTCACCGTATAATAGTGCTATTAATCCCCCAATAGATATATATGGAGCAAAGGGAATAGCGTCCTTTCTTGATTTTTTCCCAAAAACAAGTAAAATTGATGCACCTATTCCACCTAAAACTATAGATAAAAATATCATAAGAATAGATGATGATAGTCCAAGGAATAATCCACACAAAAATGCTACTTCAGCATCTCCCCAGCCCATACCATTTGTTAAAAGTATAATTATAGCAATTATTCCTCCAGCAGCTACTCCTCCTAAAATATAGGTTAACATTTCACCACTAGATATATATTTATATACTATAAATACTACTCCTGCTATGATACCTACAAGGCTAACCCTCTCGTATATATAACCAGTATTAATGTCGATAACTGATGTAATAATTAATACTGAAACTAATACTAAATACAAGAAAAGTTCAACACTAAACCCAAAGTATAAGTAAATAATAGTAAACAATATACCTGTTAATAATTCAATTAGTGGATACTGAATAGATACCTTCTCACTGCAATTTCTACATTTGCCCCTAAGGATTAAATAACTAATTATAGGTATTAAATCATACTTTTTTATATTACTTTTACACTTTGGACAATTGGAAGGTGGAAACACAATTGATTCCTCACTTGGTATTCTAAAAATGCATAGATTAAAAAAGCTCCCGAGAATGCTTCCTATAATAAATACAAAAACTCCGTAGATACCCTCCATTTTTATTCCCCCTAAACTTAATAAAACTCTGTTTCTTTCTTAATTATATAGTTAAAAAGATTATTTAAATTATACGCACTTAGCTCTTGACCTTGAATTTCTATTTCCTTATTATCCTTTAAAACTACTAAGTTACTAGGCCATGATGAAAGATATTTCCTTGTACCACTAGTTAGCTTTAATCTAATAGACTCCAGGTCTTCTGCTTTTATTATTTTATTATCTATCATTTCAGAATTGTACATCTCTACTGCACTTTCAATTATTTTTGCTTCAATCAGATACTTTCTTTCCTTAGATTTTGTAATTTGACCTATTGTAACTGGAATTGCTACACTAGATAGAATAAGTATAATAGATACTACAATAATCATCTCAATTAAAGTAAAACCTTTTTTCATCATAACACTCACCCTATATCTCTCCATATATTTGGAAAAGAGGAAGCATAACTGCAGCTAGTAAAAATCCTACCACAACTGATAAGCTAATGATTAATGTAGGTTCAAATATCTTAGTTAACTTTTTAATACTAAACTCTATTTCCTTCTCATAAAATACCCCTATTTTATCAAGGACATAGTCTAGATTTCCTGACTCCTCTCCAGTTTCAATAATATTATAAAAAAATTCAGGGAAAACTGGACTATCTTTAATAGATAAGTATAGACTTTTCCCTGATTCTACAGAGATTCTTATATTTTTAATATAAATTTTATAAAAATCTCCAAGTAAAAATTCACACATTCTAAGGGCCTCTATTATAGGAACCCCACTTGCAAATAACATTGAAAGCGACCTTGCAAATCTTGCTGCTACAAATTTCTTATATATTAAATTAAGAAATGGTAGTCTAATTAACATTCCTCTTACTAATATATTTCTTTTAATATATAGAATAAGTATTGTAATACTACTAGAAATTATAATACTGCACACTAGAAACTTGTTTTTAAGTATTAAGTCTAATTCAATCAATATTTTTGTAGGCAAAGGTAGGCTTCCAAGATTTAAATCCTCTATCATAGTAGAAATCATAGGAAGCATAGTAGTTGCCATAGCAATAGAGGCTATAAAAGTAACTACTAAAATAAATATTGGATATGCCATTGCCTGTTTTATTGTCTGTTTTATCTTGTACTCCTTATAATAATAATCAGATAACCTTGAAAATACGCTATCAAGATTCCCACTATTTTCTCCAAGCATCACCATATTAGTAAAAGCCTCAGGAAAGTATTTAGAATTTTCCATAGAGGTATACAGTTTTTCACCTGATATAATTTCTTTTACAACTAAGCTAAGTGCTCTAGATGTACTTTTATTATTCTTTTGTGATTCTAGCATTTGAAATGCATTTACAATATTTATACCTGAAGATAACATAACCGAAAGCTGTCTACACATTAAATACATGTGCTTTAACCCTATACGTTTTTTTATTATAAGGTTTATTTTAAGCACCTCCTATAGGTTAATCAGCCTCATAACAATATCTCTATCAACTGCATATGTCATAGCTTCTTCTAAAGAAATTACTCCTTGTCTGCAAAGTTCAACTAGAGACATATCCATAGTTTTCATCCCCATTTTACTGCTAGTTTGAACAACTGAATCTATTTGATATGTTTTTCCTTCTCTTATAAGATTTCTTATTGCTGGATTAGCAGTCATTATTTCAAGAGCACATGCTCTCCCTTTACCATCTGCTCTTTTAATTAGCTGTTGTGATATAACTCCCTCAAGTACTGCTGCAAGCTGTACCTTTATTTGTTGTTGTTGGTGTGGTGGAAATACATCTACTATTCTATTTACTGTTTTTGATGCTCCTATAGTGTGAAGTGTTGCAAGTACCAAATGCCCTGTTTCAGCTGCAGTTATTGCTATTGAAATTGTATCAAGATCTCTCATCTCACCTATTAGAATAACATCCGGATCCTCTCTTAGCGCACTTCTTAAGGCATTTTTGTAGCTTTTAGTATCATAGCCTACTTCTCTTTGATTTATAATACTTTTTTTATGCTTATGCAAATATTCTATAGGATCTTCAAGAGTTATTACATGACAGTTTCTTGTTGTATTAATCTCATTAATCATAGCTGCAAGAGTAGTTGATTTACCACTTCCAGTAGGCCCTGTTACAAGTACTAGACCCCTTGTTTTTTTGATAAGCTCACCAAGTATTGGGGGCATATCTAAACTTTCAAGGGTCGGCACCTGTAGTGGAACAGCTCTTAAGGCCATAGCGTCACTACCTCTTTGCTTAAAAACATTAACTCTAAATCTTCCTATTCCTTTTTCTGCATATGATGTATCCATTTCACCAATTTCCTCATATGCTTTATATCCTTCATCGCCAAGTATCGCTTGTACGTATCTTTTTGTATCCTCCGGCATAAGTTTCTCATCCCCAATTGGAGTTAAATTCCCATTTACTCTAAGCATTGGTGGAACCCCTACAGTAATATGTAAATCAGAGGCTCCTCTTTCTCCACACTCTTTTAACAAATCCTTTAAGTTAATCACATTTCATCCCCCTTTATTTAATTAAATTACAAGTATTAAACATTTCTTCTATAGTTGTAATTCCTTTAATCACTAAATTCTTACAGGAATTTTCCAAAGTAGTCATACCCTTTTCTATACTTAACCCCCTAATAAAACTACTTCCCCTTTTTAACAATATAGCTTCTTTATGTTTATCTTTAATTTCCATAACTTCAAATATTCCTATTCTGCCATCATATCCTGTATATCCACATGCTTTACATCCAAGTCCTCTTGATAACTTATTAATTTTTTCAATACCTAATATATTCACTTCAAAGTCCCTTGGAGTGTATTCCTCCTTGCATATATTGCATATCCTTCTTACTAACCTTTGAGATATTATACCTGCAAGTCCTGAAGCTATCATATAGGGTTCTACATTCATATCTAATAATCTATCTATAACAGATGCACAGTCAAATGTATGAATTGTACTTAAAACCATATGTCCTGTTATTGCGGCTTTCATAGCAATATTTGCAGTTTCTCCATCTCTAATTTCTCCAACCATTATCACATCTGGGTCCTGTCTTAAAATAGATCTAAGACCAGATGCAAAGTCAAATCCTATTGTCTGGTTAACATTTATTTGAATAATGTCCTCCATATTTTGCTCAACAGGATCCTCTATAGTAACTATGTTCTGCCCAGAAAGGTCTAACTGTCTTATTAATGTATATAGTGTTGTGCTCTTTCCACTCCCCGTAGGTCCAGCAACAATTATAATTCCATTTTTACTATTTAAGAATTTTTTCACTATATTTAAATTGTCGTTTAATAATCCTATCTCATTAATACTCTCACCATTTGCCTCATCTTGAAAAATTCTAATAACAATTTTTTCTCCATTAATTGTAGGCATTGTTGATACTCTAAAATCCCATGACTTATTATTACTTTTAAAACTTAATCTTCCATCTAATGGTAATCTTTTTTCAGATATGTCTATTTTTGATAATACTTTTATTCTTGATATAACTGAATTGTATGAGGATTTGTTAAACCTAAAGCCTTCTCTAATTACTCCATCTATCCTAAATCTTACTTTATAAAATTTTTTAAATGGTTCTATATGTATATCACTTGCTTTAAGATTTATTGCTTCATGAAATATAGTATTAACAAGCTTTATAGCAGGGGAGTCTAATTCAATTGAACTGTTCTCCCCATATGATTCTACTTTTATATCACTTAGTAGTTTATATTCAGTTTCAGAAAGAAAATCATCTATGTAATCCTCTATTTCTTTACTTTCTTTTACGTAGAAAAAAGCAGGGTCATAACCACAAATAAACTTAATATCTTCCTTACTTATGTCAACTAGTGGATATTTAACTAATATATCCATTGTTTTTTTATGGTTATCAATTTTCATAGGTAGCATTGTATACTTTTTGCAAAAATACTTTGGCAAAAGCATTGCAGCCTCTGGGTCTATTTTAATCTTAGAAACATTAATAAATATTTCATTTGATTTATTTTTGCTTATAGACCTTATAATTGAATTACCCTTAAACTCACTTTTAGCACTAAACAATTCTATCTACTCCTAGCTTAATAATTAACAGCTATTTCCTCGCAAATATCATCTATTAATGTTTTATCTAACTTTTCTCCCCTAAAAATCTCCTGGGCATACACAGCCTGCCCAACTAGCATTGATAGTCCATTTTCCCCTTTTAAGCCAAGTTCTCTTGCTATTTTTAAAAACAATGTTTCTGATGGATTATAAATAATATCTAATGCCACATCGAATTTTGATATTATATTTTTGTCAATAGGTGTGCTATCAATATTTGGATACATTCCACATGGAGTACAGTTAATAACTATGTCTTTACACTTTATATCTTTTAGTTCATCATAGGATAGTATATTATAGTCTTTAAATTCCTTATTTTCCCTAGTTGATTCCTTGTGTCTACTAACTATTGATATAGATTCTGCCCCATTATCAACTAAGTACTTTATAATTGCTTTAGTTGCTCCTCCATCTCCTAATACATATGCACTTTTTGACCTTGGAGTAACATTTGCCCTTTCCATCATATATCCAAAACCATAGTAATCAGTATTGTAACCGTAACACTTACCATTTGAAAATCTAATAGTATTTATTGCTCCGATTGCCTTTGCTTCACTTGATATTTCATCCATAAAAGGAATAACACTACTTTTATAAGGAATTGTAACGTTAAGTCCTCCTATTTTAAGAAGTTTAAATCCTTTAAATGAGTTCTCTAAATTTTCCTTTTCAATTTCGAATATGTAATACTTGCCATTATAATTTGTTTTTTGAAATATCTTACTATGAATTTCTGGAGAGATACTATGCCCTAACTTTTCTCCAATTAACCCAAAAACATTTTCCATATATTACCTCCATTATAATTATTAACCAGTATTTCTTTTCTATACAATTATATAATTTTCAAATACTTAACTTAAAACATATAAATATTATACCTTTTCATACATTTTTTTTCTATTATTTATATCTTATTACTTTTATATTAATGCATAAAAAAATACAAGGCATATACCTTGCACTATAATTTATTATAATTTTACCCTTATTTAATTAATATATATCTACAGTTTTTATCTTTCTATAGGATAAGTATATTATGTATAGAGATATTATTATGCGAGTTATAACTTTTAACATAATAATACCTACAAGTTCTATAGCAACAATGTTAATAAACTGAATTACTACAAAACATATAAATATTCTCATTGATAAAAATCTAATTTTTTTACTTGTATACTTTCTACATAAAATAACCGAAATCATACCAACTGCAATAAAAGAAAACCATATATCAAAAATATTAATAAATGTATAAAATGAACAAAGTAAAAAGTTAGCATTATTATCTCCTAAATTAAAGAAGTAATTTAAACTATGTACTTGTCCATTTAGAGAAAATAGACAGATTGTTATTCCTATGTAATAGGTTATAAAAACAACTAATTCAGAAAGCAGATATCCATTAATTATAGAGCTATAGGGTTTTGGAGTTAAAAATAATATTCTACTTCTCCCAAACATTATACTTTTAAACCTTAATATTGGAGATAAAAGTGCTAGTATTGTCATAACTGCTACTAAGAATGCCGTAATATAATTCCCAAAGGACATAACTTCATGTAGTAATATTGTTAAAAGGGATAATGAAACAAGACCTAGAGTATTAGCATAGTTTAAATCTAATAAATATCTAAAAACTTTTTTCATTACTTTCCTCCATAAAAAGTTCCCTTATAGACTGTATTCCAAGCCCCTTTAAATCATCTATACTAGAATATATTGCAACCTCTCCACTTTTAAGAAATATTACATCATCTAGTATGTATTCAATTTCAGATATTAGATTTGTACTAATTATCATTATTGAACCCTCTTCAAAATTATTAAGTATAGTATCTATAACTCTTACTCTGTCCTCAGGGTCAACCCCTGCTAATGGTTCATCTAGTAGGTAAACCTTTGCTTTTCTAGAGAAAGTCAGTGCAACATTTAACTTTTCAAGATTTCCTCGTGACAAAGTATTTATCTTTTTACTTAAATCTATTTGAAATTCCGCAAGCATTCCCTTAGCATTTCCTTCATTAAAATCCCAAAAAAACATTTTATAAAACTCTAATGCTTCTTTAACAGTCATTCCCTTAAATAATATATTTTCATCCATCATATATGAAACTATTTCTCTACTTTTATATCCTATTTCTTTATTAAATATAGTAATCTTACCACTTGATGGCTTAACTATTGAGGATATTATCTTTAATAATGTAGTTTTCCCACTACCATTTTTCCCAATTAAACCAACTATTCTATTTCCTTTTATATTTAGGTTTATATCTTTCAAAACCATCTTGTCATATGATTTATATAGATTTTCAATTATAATCATGATTCCACTTATCCTTTTATCTAAATATATTAATTACTAACTACTTTAGATTTCTATAATATAAGTCTTATTCTTTTTTCTTATGTTACCCTTTAAAGCTTCATTAGTCAATAAAATGGGATAGCCGTAGCTATCCCTGATCTAATTCTTTTGCAAGTTTTTTAAGTGCTTTTTTCTCTATTCTAGATACATAGGATCTTGATATTCCAAGATTCTCTGCTATTTCTCTTTGAGTTTTTGGCTCGCTACTTAGTCCATATCTAAGCTTAATTATTTCTTTCTCTTTTCCTTCTAGTACACTTTCTATCATATCGTATAGTTTTCTCACTGATATTTTGTATTCTACTTCCTCAAGTACCACATCTCCGTCTGTCCCTAATACGTCGATTAAACATATTTCATTACCTTCTTTATCAACCCCAATAGGATCTTGAAGATATACTTCAGACTTTGTTTTTTTGCTCGATCTAACACTCATTAGTATTTCATTTTCTATGCACCTTGCTGCATAAGTTGCAAGCCTGTTCCCTTTTTTATAATCAAAGCTTTCAATTGCTTTAATAAGTCCCACTGTGCCTATAGAAATCAAATCATCTGCATCTCTTATTTGTGGACTAAACTTTTTAATTATGTGCGCTACAAGTCTTAAATTTCTTGTTATAAGTTCCCCTTTAGCTAAACTATCCCCTTCTTTATACTTTATAAAAAGTTCTTTTTCTTCTTTTTCATTTAAAGGAGTGGGAAATGAGTTCCCGTTACTTACATATCCTACAAGAACAAATACATTTTGAAAAAAATTAAGAAACATTTCCGGTAACAAGCTTAACCCCCCTAAAGATTAGGTCTCATATTCAGTATATGAGGCTTTGTTAAAAATTGTGCATTGATTCTTAATATAAATTAAGACACTTAATTAACTTCTTTAGGTTAAATACTGTTATATTTTAAAGATTATTTTCCTCAATATCTATATCTTTATTTTTTCTTCTAGGTGGAAGTGGCCCAAAATATTGGTAATAATAACATTGAAGAGTACCATTATAAAGCTTTCTATTTTTAGTTGCTTTCTTCCCATAGTGCTTTTGAAACTCTGGATGAGATGTAATAACAAAAATAGACCATGTATCAAGTTCTTTAAAAACTCTTCCCATATCCTTATAAAGCTTATTAACTTCCTTTGTTTCACCCATTCTTTCTCCATATGGAGGGTTAGTTATTATACATCCATATTTTTTCTTTGAGCTAAACTCTTGGACAGGCAATTTTTGAACATATATATAATCCTCAAGTCCTGCAAGTCTTATGTTTTCCTTAGCAGTATTTAGCACTCTATAGTCGACATCTGAACCTAATATTTTAAATTCTTCATCGTTTATAAGTCCTCTCGCTTCTTCACGAAGCTCATCCCACATTTCTTTTTTCATATTTGGCCATGTCTCTGAAACAAACTCACGATTAAGCCCTGGTGCAATATTTTTACCTATAAGTCCTGCTTCTATAAGAATAGTTCCTGAACCACAAAATGGATCTACAAGTGTTCTTGATGGATTCCATCTACTTAAAAGAACAAGTGCTGCAGCTAGTGTCTCCTTTAATGGTGCATCTCCTGCATTTTCTCTATATCCTCTTTTATGTAATCCTTTACCTGATGTATCAATTGTTAATGTTACAATATCCTTAAGTATTGCAACCTCCGTTTTATATACTGGTCCATCCTCTGAAAACCAATCTGTTTTATACTTTCTTTTCATTGATTCAACTACTGCCTTTTTAACTATAGACTGGCAGTCTGGAACAGAATAAAGTTTTGATTTAACTGACTTTCCTGTAATATGCATTTTACCATCTTGAGGTATAATGTCACCCCAATTTACATTCTTTGTTCCCTGAAACAGTTCCTCAAAACTTTCAGCCTTAAACTCAGCAGCCTTTATAAGTACTCTATCTGCTGTTCTAAGCCAAAGATTACATCTTGCTATATCTCTTTCATCACCTTTAAACTCAACCTTAGAATTTTCAACCTTTAAATCTTCATATCCTAAACTTCTCAGCTCATTTGCAACAACACTTTCAAGTCCAAATGTCGCTGTAGCTATTAACGTATACTTCATTTAACTTCTCTCCTTAAGACTCTTCTTATTTAGTACATATTATATTGTAACTAAAAAGCTCTCTTTATGAAACACTAACCTATGATTTTATGTGATTTAATTAGTAATATGTTGGATTTATTTTGATAAAAGATATAAAATACTAATTAGAGGTGATATAAATGTCAGATGCAAATCTAAAATTCTTTATTTTTAATAATAATGTTTACCCAGTTGAGGAGTTTGATAATCTATACGTAGAGGATAGCTCATCTCTTTATGAAGTTCTAAGAGTTAATGAGTCAGTTCCTTTATTTTTAGAGGAACATTATGAAAGACTAATTTCATCTGGAAAAATAATAGGACATAATATTAGCTTAAGTTTTGATGAATTGAAATCACAAATACAATTAATCACACAAAAAAATAATGTTGTTAATCACAATATAAAAATAGTAATCAATAACTTACATAATGAAGTTCCAAATATTTATTACTTTTTTATAAAAACTAACTATCCAGATGCCTCACTATATGAAGAAGGTGTAAAAACCTTTCTATATAGTGCAGAGAGAGATAATCCAAACGCCAAAATAATAAATACAAACCTTAGAAATACAATCAACACTCTACTTGAGGAGAAAAATTGTTATGAGGCAATTCTTGTAAATAGTGATGGATATATCACTGAGGGTAGTAGGTCAAACCTATTCTTTATAAAGGATAATACACTTTATACAACTGAAGGTAAGGATGTTTTACTTGGTATTACAAGAAAAAGAATTATTGAACTTGCAAGATCAAATGAAATAAACACTATTGAAAAACCTATACATATAGATGAACTAAAGGATTTTTCATCTTTATTTATTAGCGGAACATCTCCTAAGGTTTTACCTATTAATGCAGTAGATTCACTTAAATATAGTACTAAGGATAGCTTGCTTTTAAAAATAATGAAGATTTACGATAATGAAATAAATTCATATATATCTTCCCATAAATAAAAAGAGTCCCTAAGATTAATCTTAGGGACTCTTTCACACATTTTGGGGATTGTTATAAAGTTATATTTCAATTTATAAGTTAATTACTTTTCCAATATCCGTGTATGTTGCAATAAGCCTTTGCCACAACATCATTACTATCAATATTAAATAGTGCTTCAGGTTTATCTGATGGATTTAGGTACTTTCTATATACTCTGTCATTTGTATATACCTCTATCCACTCTATAAAATGCTTATCTTCCATAGGATGCTCTACACTTCCTATTTTAACAAGAATTCCACCATCTACTCTCTCTATAACTGGTACATGCTTTTCAGTTGAAGCATCTACAGTATTCTCTTCTTGTAGATTCATTGGCTTTCCACAACACACTAGTGTTCCTGCTCCTGATTTTACTACCTGCACAATGTTGCCACACAATTCACATTTATATAATTCATTTAATTTGCTCATTTATAACTCCTCCTAACAGATAATAATTATTTATTAGTAATAATATACCATTATCCCTTTAAAATTGCAAGACTTTTCTAACTAATTTCACTTCATTTAATATATTCCCCAATATAAACTCTCTTTATAAGTATTCTAAGCATAAAAAAACTATACTAAATTTAGTATAGTTTTTTATCTAAGAATTCCAGGGTCTATTAAAAGCCTTTTCCCTAATTATCTTATTAACAAACTCCCTTGATGTAAATTCAATATTGTCTATTCTCTTTATAGGATATATTGCAGATACTGAGTTTGATATAAATGCCTCATCCATTAGCTTTATATCATCTAACATAAGCTTTGTCTTCTTAACTTCATATCCATTATCCCTTGCAAACTTTATTATATCCTCTCTCATAATACCAGGAAGTATGCCACATGTTAAGCTAGGAGTATAAATAACATTATCTTTTCTAAAGAAAATATTAGCATAGGATGTTTCACAAACTTGATTATTGTAATTTAAAAATAAACATCCGTCATAACCTCGTTTTTTAGATCTTATATCTTCTAAAACGTTTTCTCCGTAATTCAAAGTTTTAAAATATGTAAATATACTTTTAGGATCCCTCTTTACAGAACTTACATAAAGTGATATTCCATTATTAAACCCTTCTTTTGTATAACTTGGTTTTCTTATTTTAAATTTAAGTTCACCATTTAAAAGTATAGCCTTTAAAACCCCATTTTCCTCATTTGATTCCTTTATAAAATCATTTATACCTTTCTTAAACTTCTCAAAATCATAATTATATAAAACATTAAGGACCCTTGAGGCCCTTAATAATCTTCTATAGTGATTTTCTAATCTTTGAGGAGTTTTATCTTGAAAGTATACGGTTTCAAATGGTGTTAAGCCAAATGCAATTGATGAATCAAATAAATCCATATACTAATCTTCCTTCCCTGTTAAAGATCTATTTATAGCTTTTCCCTTGTGTAGAGTTTCTTCGTATTCTTCTTCAGGATCAGAATCCCAAACCATTCCTCCACCTACACTATAAAATACTCCTTCATTTGTGATAACTGGAGTTCTTATAGCTATGTTAAAGTCAAAGTCTCCATTATTTGATATATAACCTATAGCACCTGTATATATTCCCCTTGAAACACTTTCAAGTTCATCTATAACTTCAAGTGAACGAAGTTTTGGAGCCCCTGTTATAGATCCTCCTGGGAATGTCCCTCTAATAATATCACCAAATGTAGTATCAACACTAACATCCCCTGCAATAGTTGATACTAAGTGATTTACAGTGGCATATTCTTCAACATCGAATAAACTTTCAACTCTTACTGTCCCTGGTATGCATACCCTTGAAAGATCATTTCTTTCAAGGTCTATAATCATTAAAAGCTCTGACCTTGTTTTTTCGCTATTATATAGATAATCCTTTAGTCTTTCATTTTCATCTTTATCATCTACCCTTGGTACAGTTCCTTTAATCGGTCTTGTTGTAAGTATATTTCCTCTTTTTCTTATAAACTGTTCAGGTGATGTTGATAAAATATAATTACCCTCTGAAATATCCATAAATGCATTATAAGGCCCACGATTAACTTTCCTAAATGTAGAATATACATCATATGGGTTTACACTACCGTATCCTGAATACTGCTGCGCTATATTTACTTCATATACGTCTCCCTTTTTGATGTAATCACGAACAGACTTTACTCTATTTTCAAACTCTTCTTTTGTGAAATTAGATGTTAACTTTACCCCTTCAATATCTTTTCTTGGATATTCAAGATCCTTTAAAGATTTTAACTCTTCTATTATTTCTTCATTATCTGTATATATATATGTCTTTGAATCTACGTGATCAATTACCACGAAGTCTTCATAATATCCAAAATAAATATCTGGAATTTCAAAGGAATTAGGGTTGGTCCTAGGAACTCCCATTAACTCCATTCCATAATCATATGAAAGATACCCAACAAACCCTCCATCAAATATAAGACCAGTTCCAAGCTGTTTTTTTTCTAAAATTATTTTATCAAGAGTACTTAGTATATCTTCTTTAACTTCAGCTTTATTTCCGTCTCTTTCTACATATGTTTTTCCACCTGCATAGCTTATAACTTCTTTTGGATTAAAAACAATTATAGAATAGTTTCCTGTATCTTTAACCTTTAAACTACTTTCAAGAAGATGTGTGTTTTTGTCTTTTACCTTCATATAAGTATAAAAAGGATCTAGGCAGTATTCTAGTGTAGTTAAAGCCATTATTTGTCACCTCTTAAAAAGTTTTTTAACATATCAATACCATGTTCCGTTAGTATAGCTTCTGGATGAAATTGTACTCCTTCTATTCTATACTCTTTATGTCTTACTCCCATTATAACTCCATCTTCAGTTTCCGCAGTTATTTCAAGCTCCTTTGGAAGTGTTTCCCTTGAAATAGAAAGTGAATGATATCTTGTAACATTTAAAGGATTCTTAAGCCCTTTAAATACTCCCTCATTATCATGTGTAATAGTATGAACCTTTCCATGAACAGGTTCTTTCCCTTGCAATACACTTCCTTTAAAATAATGTCCTATACATTGATGACCAAGGCATACTCCAAGTATAGGAATTCTTCCTTTAAACTTATCTAGCACTTCAAGTGGTAGTTTTGCTTCCTCAGGAGTACCTGGTCCTGGAGATAGGACTATAAAATCTGGGTTCATATTTTCTATATCTAATATAGTTATTTCATCTCTTCCCTTTACTATAGTTTCTTCACCTAACATTATAAAATAATTTTGTAGATTATAAGTGAATGAATCATAATTATCAACAATTAGTACCATGAAATCAATCCTCCAAGCCAAAAATACTCTTCTACTATTCTATCATAAATTCTTTAGATTTAAATGTATTTTTAGAGTTATTATGCCCATATACAACATTTTTTTTCCTTATTAGATTAACCATTTCAACAAAATTCTAACCTTAACTTCTTTATTTTGCCTTTTGAAATAAACTAAGTTATAATTAACTTAACTAAATATGAGTTTGGAGGTAATTTTATGAAAAATAAGATTCTTATAATTCTTCTTTCACTAACAATGTCTTCCTTAATATTTACATCATGTACTAAAAAGGATGTAGAAACTACAAGCAAACCAGTTACTACAAGCACTCCAAAAACTACATCCTTAGATTTAAAAAGTTTTCTACCATATTCCCAAGGAGTTACTTTAACTTATAAATACAGTGGTACTTCTAAGGAAATAAATGCGAAGATAGAATCAGTATCTGAAAACTCAGTTACTGTATCCCATGGTAAAAGTTCAAAGATTGAATTTAATAACGAGGGTCTAATACTAAATGGAGACTTCCTTTTAAAACTTCCTATAGAAAAAAATGCTTCTTGGGACTCATCAAAGGGAAAGGTAACAATTAAAAATTTAGATTATGTACTATCTACTCCTCTTGGTAATATATCAACAATTGAAGTTTTAGTTGAAGGAGATACAAAAACTACATACTATTTTGCTCAAAACCTTGGTGTAGTTAAAGTAACAACAGATGATGGCGAAAAAATTAGCGAACTTGATTTAGTACGTATTTCATCACCTTCAGTATCTTCAGATTCTAAAGATACAACTCCAAAACCTGATAATACAAATACGATAAAAACAAAGGTTAGTAAACTTTACTACTACGATGGCAATGAAGATGCTATAGTTTACACTTCAGCAAATACTTCAATTAGCGAAAAGGACGCCCCTAAATTCTTTGAGGATAAGTTTAAAAATCCACCAAAGGATACTCTATCAAAACTTATGCCGTCAACAACAAAAATAAAAAGTATTAAAGTAGATTCCAAAACATCAACTCTTACTATGGATGTTTCAGAAGTTTTTACTGAATCAATGAATCTTGGAACAAGCTTTGAAACTGGTATTCTACAAGGAATTGCAAATACACTTGGAGATGCATATAGTTGTAAAAAAGTAATTATTACAGCTAACGGCAAAGATTTTATAACAGGACATGTTGAAATAAATGCTGAAAATCCACTTGAAACTAGTATAAATGAATCTAAGGAATTGAAATAAATTAAGCCTTGGGAATTTTCCCAAGGCTTATTATTTTTATTGCAAGATAAGTTACTATTCAGCCTTTTCCTTAACTATCATATCAAAAGGCTTTAGTTCTTTTTCACATTTTATTTTAAATATCATTTGAGGATGTGGAGCTGATTCAATTTCTTCTCCATTTTCATTCCAAATAGTATCTAGAACTAGTGAGAAGTTGTCATTCTTTGGGCTTAATATTTCAACTTCTTCTCCCTTACATATCTTATTTCTTTGTTCAATAGTCGCGATTTTTGTTTCCTTGTCATAACCTACAACAAGTCCCATTATCTCATGACTTCTTTCATACGTTACAGTATCTAGAATTTGCTTATCTGGCTTTCCGTAATAGAATCCAGTTGAAAATGCTCTATGACTTGATCTAGAAACCTCTTCCATCCACTTAGGATTATACTTATATTCTTCTTTATTTTCTAGGTAAGCGTCAATTGCCATTCTATATGCCTTTATAACACTTGCTACATAGTATGAACTTTTCATTCTTCCCTCTATCTTAAAGCTCATTATTCCACTTTCAATAAGATCTGGAATATGTTCAATCATACAAAGATCATGTGAGTTTAGTATATAAGTTCCTCTTTCATCCTCTGTAATTTCGAAGTATTGTCCTGGTCTTTTTTCTTCCATTAGATGATACTTATATCTACAAGCATGTGAACAAGCTCCTCTGTTTGCATCTCTACCTGTCATATAGTTAGAAAGAAGACATCTTCCTGAGTATGACATACACATAGCTCCATGAACAAATGCTTCAATTTCCATATCCTTTGGCATTTTTGCTCTCATTTCTTTAATTTCTGCCATAGATAATTCTCTTGCAAGAACTATTCTTTGTGCACCTAGCTTATGCCAAAATTCAGCTGTTTTATAATTCGTGTTGTTAGCTTGGGTACTTACATGAACCTCAAGGTTTGGTGCAACTTCCTTAACAACAGAAAATATACCAAGGTCAGATACAATAACAGCATCAATCCCAACTTCTTCTAATGTCTTTATATATTGTGGCATTGCATCTATATCACTATTGTGTGCAAATATGTTAACAGTAACATATATCTTCTTTCCCCTTGAATGTGCAAATTCAACTGCCTCTTTCATAGTTTCAGGATCAAAGTTATCCGCCTTTGCTCTTAAACTAAATAACTCTCCACCTATATAAACAGCATCTGCTCCATATATAATTGCTGTTTTTAACTTTTCTAAATTTCCTGCTGGAGCTAGTAATTCTATCTTACTCATTTTTGCCACTTCCTATCTTACATGTTAATGCAATACCATCCCCAATTGGAAGTATTACAGTTTCTAAATTTTTATCATTTGAAATATTTTCTAAATATTTTCTCATTCTTTTAACTATAGTTATCTTTCTTCTAATAAGAAGGTCATTAGTCGCTACCATCCCTCTAAATAATACATTATCAGAAATAAGTAGCCCACCTACCTTAAGTTTTTCAAGGCATTGTTCTAGAAAATGATCATAATGCCCCTTTGCAGCATCAAGGAATATCATGTCAAATTCTCCTTTAACATCACCTAAAACCTCAAGTGCATCACCTTTAATTAGGGTAATATTTTTGTCATACCCAATCTTTTTTATATTCTCTACTGCAATAGCTTCCATCTCATCACTTCTTTCAATAGTTGTTACATGAGAATTATTTCCTGCAGCATTTACCATAACAGAAGCAGAATATCCAATAGCTGTTCCTACTTCTAGTATGTTTTTTATATTGTGAGACTTTATTATAACTCTTAAGAACTGTGCTACTTCCTTATGTATAATAGGAACATGATTTTCTATAGCATAATCCTCCATAGTTTTAATATAGCCTTCATTATCTTTTATTAAACCTCTTATATAGTCCTCTATATAATCGTGACTTACACTACTCATAAGTGCCTCCTCATAACAATTAAACCTTTAACTTGATATATAATTATAATTACCTATATATATCTTACTACAAAATCCTAAATAACAAAAATTTAATTATAAATCACACAAAAAATAATACATGGTAAGCCATTAAAGACCCGCCATGTATTACTTTTATTATATACTGTTAGAGGCTTTTTTAGCCTTTAAAAATTCATTATAATCCTTTGTAAAGAAATGCTTACCATTATTTTGCAGTACAAAATATATATAATCATGACTCTTTGGGTCAGCCGCTGCCTTTAGCGACTTTATCCCAGGATTTGATATAGGTCCTATTGGAAGACCAATATTTCTATAAGTGTTATAAGGAGAGTTTACCTCAAGATCTTTATAATATAATTTATCCTTATGCCTACCTAATGCATATAAAACAGTTGCACAGGACTGAAGCCTCATCTTTGACTTTAATCTATTATAAAATACTCCTGAAATTATAGGTCTTTCCTCATCACTTCTAGCTTCCTTTTCAATTACTGAAGCCATTTTAAGAATTTCATCCTCACCTACAGAAAGTCTTTTAGCACCTTCTTTAACAATAGGATATGCATTATCTTCGTAGCTTTCAAGCATTGCATTTATAATTTCTTGATTGCTTGAACCTTTCCTAAATTCATAGGTATCTGGGTATAAGTACCCTTCTAGACGAATTGGCCTACCCTCTGAAGCAGTGCTTATAAACTTAAATGAAGAAAAGTCACCTTTATTAATTTCATTCATAAAGCTATTTTTATCTGTAATAACTCCATCTGAAACTAATTTATTAGCTATTTGGACAGCTGTAAACCCCTCTGGAATAGTAACCTTAATTAAATAATCACCATTTACCTTATCTCCTGCTATACTGTCTAGCATAGATTTAACAGATACACTAGTACTAAACTTATAGGTTCCAGGTTTAACATCCTTTGCGTCCTTAAAATCAAGGTACATAGATGCTACAAGAGGAATCTTTACAGCCCCAAGCTTTTCAAGTTTTTTTATAACTGCTGACTTTTCATCACCTTTTTTTATTCTGACTTCAAATGTTCTATCTCGAGATGAAACTGGCATGTAAAGATATATAAATGATCCTATGATAGGTATTATTACTACTAAACAAACTAATATAAAAACCATTAGTTTTCTTTTAGACTTCATTAAATCACCACTCACTAAAATATAATAAAATCATTATACATCTTATACTATATTCTTACAAGTTTTTACTTATTTCTTTGTGCTCTCTTTCTAGCTGTTGGGTCTAAAGTTTTCTTTCTCATTCTAATTGTCTTAGGTGTTACCTCTACTAGTTCATCACTTGAAATAAACTCTAATGATTGCTCAAGAGATAATTCAGTTGCTGGAGTAAGTCTTAATGCTTCATCTGCTCCAGATGATCTTGTATTAGTTGCTTGTTTCTTTTTACATACATTAACATCAAGGTCTTCCGCTCTTGCACAAACACCAACTATCATACCTTGGTATACAGGAACTCCTGGCCCTACAAATAAAGTTCCTCTATCTTGAGCATTAAATAGTCCATATGTTACAGATTCTCCTGTTTCAAATGCAACAATTGCTCCTCTATTTCTTTCAGCTATATCTCCCTTAGCTGGTTCATATCCTTCAAATAAGTGATTCATTATACCATTACCCTTAGTATCAGTCATAAACTCACTTCTATATCCAATAAGTCCTCTTGCAGGAATCTTAAATTCTAATCTAACATATCCATCTACTGCTGAAGTCATATTTGTCATTTCCGCTTTTCTTTGACCAAGTTTTTCCATAACAGAACCCATGAATTCTTCAGGAACGTCAACAGTTAGAAGTTCAATTGGTTCACACTTAGCTCCATCAACCTCTTTATAAATAACATTTGCTCTTGAAACTTGGAATTCATATCCTTCTCTTCTCATAGTTTCTATAAGAACTGAAAGATGTAGTTCTCCTCTACCTGATACTATAAATGTATCAGCTTGTTCTGTTTCTTCAACTCTAAGACTTACATTTGTTTCAAGTTCCTTCATAAGTCTGTCTCTTAAATGCCTTGAAGTAACATAGTCTCCTTCTTTACCAGCAAATGGACTATCATTTACAGTAAACGTCATTGATAGTGTTGGCTCATCTATATTAACAAAAGGAATAGCCTCTGGATTACTAGCATCTGCTATTGTTTCTCCTATAGCTATATCAGTTATACCAGATATAGCTATAATATCTCCAGTAGTTGCTTCTTCAACTTCTTCTCTCTTAAGACCATTAAATGTATATAGTGTAACTATTTTACCATTTCTTGTTTTTCCATCTGGGCTACAAATAGCAACTGGTTGATTCTTCTTAACAGTTCCTCTTTGAACCTTACCTATAGCTATTCTACCTACATATTCATTTGAATCTATAGTAGTAACTAGCATTTGAAGAGTTTCTTCTTCATTTCCTGAAGGTGCTGGAACATTTTCTATAATTGTGCTAAATAATGGTGTAAGATCAACTAATTCATCTTCCATTTTAATCTTAGCAACCCCAGCTTTACCTGAAGCAAATACAACTGGGAATTCTAATTGCTCATCATCTGCTCCAAGCTCTATAAATAGTTCAAGTACTTCATCTATAACTTCTTCAGGTCTTGCACCTGGCTTATCAATCTTATTAATAACAACTATTGGCTTAAGTTTTAGTTCAAGAGCCTTTCTTAAAACGAATCTTGTTTGAGGCATAGCCCCTTCAAATGCGTCAACAAGTAGAACAACACCGTCTACCATCTTTAGTACTCTTTCAACTTCTCCACCAAAATCAGCATGTCCTGGAGTATCTATTATATTAATCTTTAAGTCTCCATAAACTACAGCAGTGTTTTTTGAAAGTATAGTAATTCCTCTTTCCTTTTCAAGGTCATTAGAATCCATCATTCTTTCATTTACTTTTTCATTATTTCTAAATGTACCACTTTGCTTAAGCAGTTCGTCAACAAGTGTAGTCTTACCATGGTCAACGTGTGCGATTATAGCAATATTTCTTATATTTTCTCTAGTGAAATTTATCATAAAAACCTCCAAACTTTCCGATTGTAAAAAATTGGAAAATAACTTTCTAAACAAACAAGGATACCACAAATTTGTGACATCCTTGCTTATTCTACATTATGTATATATTAATTGTCAATGAAAGTTTCATCTCAATCTACTAAATATTTTACATTTTTTAATATTTCTTAACAAAACTTTCATATAAAAATTATCTCCATTTAAATGAATAACAGTTAAATTATTAATACCTATATCGCTTTTTATTTCCTTATCCTTGCTTCTTAGAGTTTCTTCCATTGTAAAAAAGTTTAAGTTAAATTTAACCCAAAGAATATAATGTGGAATATTTTTAAATGTGCATAACTTAAGTTTTGAAATATAAGCATAATTTACATACTTTTTTTTTCCTAGGCATTCTTTTATATTCATTAAATTTTCCTTATCTAAATCTAACTTAGTAAAGGATGATTCATGAATTTTAGGTCTTTCCCTCTCCTTTATTCCCTGTTTACATTGGAACTTCATACGTGTATATTCCTTTTCGTATTTAGAAGCAGTTTCATAATTTTCTTTTCTTATATAGTAATTTATTATATCTTTATAACTTTCCACTCCTACAAAGGGGTTTAGTTTTACTGCTGATTCTATATAATCTATTCCTTGAGAATTATCTCCTGACAAAAGTAGCTTTCCAACAATACTTCTTATCTCTGCATTTGAGGGATATGCAAGGCAAAGCTTTTTTCCTTCAACTATTGCTGTGTTAATACCTGCAAATTTCACTCTTAAATCCATGTAAGTTTTGAAATCTTTTTCTTCCAATTGATAGGCTGAAAATGCAATTACTAATTTTTCATAAACTTCCTTTTCACCTATAATCTTTTTTGAAAGTGTGTTCCAAAGTTTCTTCTTTTCTTTATACCAAACCGAATTAAACTTTTTTATAATTTTTTCAAAACTTTTACCTAAAATTCTTGCAGCATTATCCCCAAACTCATACTGAAAATTTTCTATTTTATAATTTATAAGTTCTATTCTATTAAGTGATGTACCCATAAATAAAAGAGTATCCCTATCACAATTTTTCATAACCTTTAACGCCTCAATAATATTTCTTCCACTTATGTTCTCATTTAAATATTCATTCATAATTGTAAATATATTTTCTGGAGGCATTCCATCTTCCTCAAGTGTTTTGTTTACTTTTTTTATAAATATATTTTCAACCAAATACCTATGAACATAGTTTTTCAAGATCATATTAGCAATCTCTTCTTTTGTGTATTCTCTAATTAAAATTTCATCTGTTTCTATATAATTTTCCCTAATTATTAGTACTGAAACTTCCTTATAAAATATATAGAATCCTTTAAGAATGGGCTTCATAAAAAAATCAAAAACTTTATTTGTTTTTATTAATGCCTTATCATCATTAAACATATATTCAAGGAATAAATATGTATTTCTAATTTTTCTATTTTTTCTTTTATGATGTTTAGAACTTTTACAAATAGCAAATGCAATTGCAAGCTCTACTTCCTTTTCGCTATATCCGAGTAGAATTGGAAGCCCTATAACTAGCGAGGCTCTTTTTCTTCCCCATACTCCAAATCTTTTCTGAGTTACTATGTCTACTTTACATTCATCTGTTATTATTATATTATGAATCTTTACACCTTTAAACTTATCTGTTAATGACCTTACAATATTCCATAGCATCTCATAATTATCACAATCTATATAAATTCCTTTTATTTTTTTACTCTTTATAAATATTAAATTAATTAGTACATAGAACAATATTAATGATGATACTAAGAATATAAAATATGTATATATTGATGAGTCCTTTTTAATTGTAATTACATACATGAAAGCAATAATAGCCATAATTAATAATATGACTCCCCCATAAATCATATAAAAAGATTTACTTAAAAGAGAACAAATCCTCCTATAATGTGAAGGCTTTATCCTATAATATCCTCTAATCTTACCACTGGAAATCATTTCATCTAATTCCTCCTTTACCTATATAATAACATAAAAAAAATCCCCAGTGGGGATTTTTTAAACTTCCATTATTATAGGAAGTATCATAGGCTTTCTCTTTGTTTTTTGATATAGGTAATCTCTTAATTCATCTCTTATATTTGATTTTAAGGCTGACCATTCTCTTATTTGATTTTCAAGACAAGTCTCTAAGCAATTTCTTACTATTATCTTTGCCTCATCCATTAAATGTTCTGATTCTCTAACATATACAAATCCTCTTGATATTATATCTGGACCTGCAATTACCTTACCTGTTGTTCTATCTATAGTTACAACAACAGTTAATATACCATCCTGTGAAAGATGCTTTCTATCTCTTAAAACAATATTTCCAACGTCTCCAACACCTAACCCGTCAACTAGAACCTGACCTGCTGCAACATTTCCATTAATTCTTGCGCTATCCCTAGTTAATTCAAGTGTTTGACCTAAATCTAAAATAAATACATTCGATTTATTCATACCCATTTTTTGGGCTAAGTTAGAATGCTGTTTTAAGTGTCTGTATTCACCGTGTACTGGCATAAAGAATTTTGGCTTTGTAATTGAATGTATAAGCTTTAACTCCTCTTGAAATGCGTGTCCTGATACATGAATATGAGAGATTGATTCATAAATAACATTTGCACCTTTTTTGAATAGTTGATTAATAACCTTTGATATAAGCTTTTCATTACCTGGTATTGGAGAAGCAGAAATTATTATTAAATCTCCTTCTATAATCTCCACCTTTCTATGTTCTGAATTACTCATTCTAGAAAGGGCTGACATAGGTTCACCTTGACTTCCAGTTGTAATAATTACAATCTTATTCTTAGGATACTTTTCTATATCATCAATGCTTACAAATATATCCTCTGGTCCATTTAAATAACCAAGTGTACGTGCAACCTCAACTATATTCTCAATACTTCTTCCTGATATAGCAACCTTTCTTCTATACTTATAGGCTGCGTCAATGATTTGTTGTATTCTATGTACATTAGATGCAAAAGTTGCTACTATCACTCTACCTGTAGCCTCTGAGAACATTCTCATAAAAGTGTCTCCAACAGCTTTCTCTGATACTGTACTTCCTGGTCTTTCTACATTAGTACTGTCAGCAAGTAATAGTAATATCCCTTTCTTACTAAGTTCTGCAAATCTTCCAAGATCCATTACGTCTCCATTTATAGGAGTGTAATCAACTTTAAAGTCTCCTGTATGAATTATTATCCCTGCTGGAGTATGTATTGCAAGTGAACATGAATCTGGAATACTATGATTATTTCTTATAAACTCTACACTAATTTCATCAAAGCTTATAATGTCCCTTGGACTAACTACTTTTAAAGTTGATGAGCTTAATATTCCGTGCTCCTTAAGCTTAGTCTCAATTATACCAATAGTAAGTCTTGTGCTGTAAACTGGTACATTAAGCTGCTTTAAAAAATAAGGAAGAGCTCCTATATGATCTTCATGACCATGTGTCAACACAACTCCCTTAACCTTATCCTTGTTCTTTATTAGATAAGATACGTCTGGAATTACAATATCAACACCGTACATCTCTTCATCTGGAAATGCAAGACCACAATCTACTATTACGATTTCATTTTTCGTCTCGATTACCGTCATGTTTTTTCCGATTTCGTTAACTCCACCTAGAGGAATAACTTTTACTTTTTCTTTTCTACTCAAATATATCTTCCCTCCTTATTTCAAGTCAACCGATCACCTATATAAATAAAATTATACCTTTCAAGTATAATGTTTATACTATTTTAATATTTCGTCTATTATAATTATGTACATAATAAATATTTATTAAAACTATTTATCTTTTTTAGAACACTTTGTGCATATACCATAAAATTTAACATCATGATTTGTTATTTTAAAGTCATACTTAGTCTCCACTTTGTTTTCAAGACTTTCAAGTAATACATCCTCAACCTCTTCTACTGAGCCACATATGTTGCATATTAAATGGTGATGCTGATGTGTTTCATTAGAATGAACAAGTTCATATCTACTGCATCCATCATCAAAATTAAGCTTACATATCACCCCTATTTTCTCAAGAAGTTGAAGGGTTCTATAAACTGTTGCAAGTCCTATTTCAGGACAATCTATTTTAACTATATCATAAACTTCTTCCGTAGACAGATGTTTTCCTTCGTTTTCAACTACTACATCAAGTACCGCTCTTCTTTGTGGTGTAAGCTTATAGCCTTGTGTCTTCATCTGTTCTTTTAAAATATTATATTCTTCATTTGAAAAAATAGCCATTTATTACACCTCACATGATAAATTTAATTACAATTATTATAATTCTACAGTCATGCTTCTTTATTGTCAAGGAATAATCAATTGAAAATGATTATTAAACAAAAATATACTCCTAAAGTATAGGAGTATATCTTATATTAACGTTATTTTTTATTTTTAACCTTAGATGAAGAGCAGGAAAGACAATTTCCTGAACATGCTGCGCTACATGCTAAGTTTGCTCTGCATCTTGGACAAACTACAGTATCTTTAGCTAAATAGCCACAGGTTGGACATTTTATTTCCATATAGTCACCCCTATTACATTAATATTTGAGCCAGTGCTCCACCAATTATAAATGCAAGGATAAAGCTTCCAAGCCAAATACTTATAGCCTCTGTTTTACTTCTTTCCTTAAATATAATCATAATAGCAGCTATACAAGGAACAAATAAAGTAATTGTTACTAGAGAAACTATTGTTTGCACAGGTGTAAGTGTAAGTGCTGTAAGTCCTGCTGCCCCAAAGTCTCTTCTTATAATACCCATAACAAAAGCTGTTGCTGCTTCCTTTGGAAGACCTAGGAAGTTCTCTGTTATTGGTGCTACAGCATTTTGAATCCACACTAAAATATGGGCTTCATTAAGTACAGTAATTATTACAGCTCCTAGTGCAAACAAAGGCGTTGCTTCCATTACAAACATCTTAGTCTTTGTCCATGTTTTTAATAAAACATTAGAAACCTTTGGTACTCTAATAGGCGAAAGATCTATAAAAAGGTCTGATGAATTTCCTGGTAAAACCTTATTAAGTATAGTTCCTGCAGCAACAAAGACAACAAGGATTGTAAGTAGATATATTGTCATATATTTAGCTCCAAGAGGTGAAATTAACCCTGCTATAACACCAATTTGAGCCGAACATGGAATAGTAAGACCAAGAAGTGCCGTAGCTATTACCTTTTCTCTTCTTGTTCCAAGAAGTCTTGTTGTTATAGTAGCCATTGTTACACAACCAAATCCAAGTATCATAGGAATTACCGCTCTACCGTTTAGTCCGAAAAATGATAACACTCTATCTGTAAGTGCTGCAAGTCTTGGAAGATATCCTGAATCCTCCATTATAGCCATGAATAAATAGAATGCTACAACTAGAGGAAGTAGAAGCCCAAATACATAACTTACTGTTAATGTAATAACTCCAAATTCTCCTGCAAGAAGCTTATATATAAATCCACTATCTCCTACAACTGAGGATACTATACCTCTAACAAATGGTTCGAAAATTGGTTGAAAGAAATTACTTAAAAGAAAATCAACAAGATCTCCAGCTACAAATGTACCTATAACCTTAAACATAACATATAGTATAGCAAGTAGTATTGGTATACCTGTTAAAGGACTTAACATATAGTAACCTATTTTTTCTCTAATGCTTTTACCACTAGCATCTGTAATTATTATACTTTTAACTATACTATCAACTTCTTGTCTTCTAGAACTATATATCTCTTCTCTTTTATTTGGTGACTCTATTTTGTACTTTTCAAGCGTAGCCTCGTCCTCTTCACCTATCATTAAGGCTTCACTTTCAATTTCAACTATGTTTTTATACTCCCTAATTATATCTTCTATATGGGAGTTAATATTTCCTACCTTAGCTGAGTAAATTTTTTCTTTTACTTCAGCTAATCCCTTTCCCTTTGTTGCAACTGTAGGTATAACTGGTACTCCTAAAAGATTACTTAGCTTGTCTATGTCTAGCTTTATACCATTTCTCTCTACGTCGTCCATCATATTAAGAGCAACTATTACTTTTTTTCCTGAATCTATAATTTGTTTTGTTAGGAAAAGGTCTCTTTCTATATGAAGAGCGTCAACTACATTAAGTATTATATCCCCTGTTAATATAACATCCTTTGCAACTCTTTCCTCATCGTTAAATGATGATACTCCATAAACTCCAGGTGTATCTATTACTACATCATTTTTAAACTTTCCATGTGATATATCAACTGTTGTTCCTGAAAAGTTTGAAACATCTACATATATTCCTGTTAATGCATTAAAGAATACAGACTTACCAACATTTGGGTTACCTGCAAGTACTATTGTTTTTGCACCCTTTGGTATATCAATTTTTAATTCTTGACAACAACTCATTTTCTACTGCCTCCACTACATTAGTTCTATTTCAATATTTTCTGCTAAATTTCTCCCTATTGCAATTTCTTGCATTCTACTACTTAAAACTACTGGTCCAAAGGGTATTTTTGCTGAGCAATTAACCTTAGCCCCTTCATAAAGTCCAAGTCTTATAGCCTGTATTTTGATATTAGCGTCATTTATTTTTTTAATAAGAATACTTTGTCCTCTTTTTGCATCTGATAATTTCATATTCTTCCCTCCAAAACGAAAATCATTCTCAATCAAACTTTATATAATTCCTGCGTCTTTTATTTAATATTATTATAAAGTAATTGATAATCAATGTCAATACCTAAAAATAATAGGATATTTCATCTGAAAGTTCAATACTGTCAACCTTAATACTACATCTATAAACATGTACACCAATACCGATATCAAGTGCTTCTTTTAGCATTACCCCAAATCTTTCATCTATCTTATAATTTGGGGTAAATTCTGTGATGTAATCCATAAAACCAATAATTACAATAGCACCTTTATATCCATTTTCCTTAGCATTTATTAACTCTCCTATATGCTTTCTACCTCTACTAGTTGGAGCATCTGGAAACTTAAGTATACCATCCTCTTCATATGTTCCACATTTAACCTCAATAAAACACTTTTCTTCACCTTCAACTAGGAAATCAAATCTACTATTTTTATATGTTACTTCCCTTTTTATTGTTCCACTTACCCAATTTATTTTATTATTATTAAAAGCATCTTCAAAAACGTTATTTGCAAGGGCAGATTTAATACAAATAAGCTTATCTTTTTTATTAACAAACATTAAAGAATACTTTGTTTTTCTCTTTGGATTATTTGAAGCTTGTAGAATTACCTCAACACCTGTATGAAGCATTTCAGCCATTCTTCCTGTATTTGCAACATGTGCAATTTCTATCTTATCATCTACTAAAACCTCAGCTTCAAACCTATTTAATCTTCTTAAGAATATTGCATTTATCTTTTCTCCACCTATTTCAACAGCCATTGTCTCCTCCTAAAAACAAGAGACTTTCCTAAAAGGTATCCTTTTATGGAAAGTCTCTCTTAAATATTATTCTTCGTCTTCAGCGTCTTCTGAATCTAGCCATTCTTGGTATACATCAGCAACCTTATCAAATTCGCTATCATCTTCTACAACTTCAAGGATATCTGAACCTTCTGCATCCTTACCTATTCTAAAAACAACTGCTGAATCTTCTTCATCTCCAGCTTCTACGTCGTATAGAATTGCGTATTCTGTATTATCAACATTAAGCACAGTTATAACTTCGAAATCTCTTTCTACACCTTCTTCATCAGTAAGGCTTATGATGTTTGTATTTTCTTCCATGTAAAACACCTCTATTCTTAATTATATTAACCATTCTAATGTTTTAGTACCTCTTTTGTCAACTTTATCTATAGCTTGGATACTCTATCTAGGTAAGTTTGGAGAATATAGGTAGCTGCTACGGTGTCTACTACCTTTTTTCTCTTTTTTCTAGACATATCTGCTTCAATTAAAGTTCTTTGTGCTGCTGCAGTTGTTAACCTTTCATCTTGTAGTATTACTTCTAGTCCTGTTTTGTTTTTTAAAGCCTCTGCAAATGCTAAACTTCTCTCACCAGCTTCTCCTACTGTACCGTTCATATTTTTAGGCATACCAAGTACAATTTTGCTAACTGAATACTCATTTATAATATTTTTTATTTCTTCTATATCTTTTTTTAGTCCAATTCTTTGAATTGTTTTTACTCCCTGTGCAGTCCATCCTAATGGATCACTTACAGCAACCCCTATGGTTTTAGTACCAAGATCAAGTCCTATTGTCCTCATAACTTTCCTCCAATAAAAATTTTAACGGTACATAGCTGCACCGTTAATTATTGTAAAATAATATACTCTAAAATTATTTATCCTTTAAGTAACTTTTTAGAAGTTCCTCTACTATCTCGTCTCTTTCTATTTTTCTAATTTGACTTCTTGCGTTATTGTGACTAGTTATGTAGGTTGGGTCTCCCGAAAGTATGTATCCAACAAGTTGATTAATTGGATTATATCCCTTTTCTTGAAGAGCAATATAAACAGTTTTAAGTATTTCTCTTGCCTTAGCCTCTGTTTCCATGTTAACGCTAAACTGCATTGTTCCTTCATGGCGTTCGGTCATTGTAACCACACCTTTCTTAAGTTCTTATTTTTTATTCTTATTAATAAATATATCATTTTAATTCATTTAAATCAAACAATATACCACTGTATTTTTAGATAAAATACATACAATATAGCATATAAATCTATTTAAAATTAATAAATCTGCCTAAAATCAATAAATTTTAGGCAGATTTTTATTAGTTAACTATTTTATCATATCTTCAATTAGTTTTTCTGCAAAGCTTAAAGCTTCTTGAACCTTTGATTTATCTTTTCCACCAGCTTGGGCCATGTCTGGTCTTCCACCACCACCGCCACCTGCGATCTTAGCAACTTCCTTAACAATATTACCTGCATGTACTCCGCTTGATACTGCATCTTTACTTGCCATAGCAAGGAAGATTACCTTATCATCCTTTGTACTTGAAAGAACTACAACTGATTTTCCAAGTTTTTCACGAAGGTTATCTCCAAGGTCTCTTAGAGCATTTGCATCTAAATCAACAACTGATGTTATAACCTTAACTCCCTTAATTTCCTTTGCAGATTCTATAATGTCCCCTGCCGCTCCCTTAGCCATTTCAGCCTTGAAAGCTTCTATTTCTTTATCTTTTTCCTTAAGTTCTAAAACAATAGCCTCAGCCTTCTTTACAATATCCTTAGCATTTGCCTTTAGAGCCTTTGCTGCTTCTTTAACTGTGTTTTCTAGATTCTCAACATATTCAAGAGAAGCCTTACCAGTTACAGCTTCTATTCTTCTAACTCCAGCTGCTACTCCACTTTCAGAAATTATTTTGAACATTCCAATTGATGAAGTATTCTTAACATGGCATCCACCACAAAGTTCCATACTATAATCTCCAGCTGAAACAACTCTTACAACATCTCCATATTTTTCACCAAATAGGGCTGTTGCTCCCATTTCTCTTGCCTCATCAATTGATGCTTCAACAGTTACTACCTCAAGTGAATCCATTACCTTTTCGTTAACTATAGATTCTATTTTCTTAATATCCTCACTTGATACTCCCTCAAAGTGAGTAAAGTCAAATCTTAATCTATCTCTTTCAACAAGTGAACCTGCCTGTGCAACATGTGTTCCTAAAACATCTTTTAACGCCTTATGTAGTAGATGAGTTGCTGTATGGTTTCTTGTAATATCCATTCTTATACTTGAATTTACTCTTGTTTCAACAGCATCGTATTGGCTTAGTTTTCCATTTATAACCTTAACAACATGAATCACCTTTCCATTACCTGTCTTTTTACAGTCAATAACTTCAAGTTTCGCGCCTTCGCTTAGAATCTCTCCATTATCTCCTATTTGTCCACCCATTTCAGCATAGAAAGTTGTGTTATCAAGTATAACAGCTCCCTCGTCACCTTCTTCTATAGAGCTTACTATTTCACCACTTTTTACAAGTACTAAAACCTTAGCATTTGCTGAAAGGTCATTATATCCATTAAAAGTAGTGTCTATATCTGTTGAAAGCGTAGTATAAACATCTTGCTCTGCTCCCATATAGTTAGTTTCTCCTCTAGCTGATCTCGCTCTTTCTCTTTGAGCTGTCATTTCCTTCTCGAAACTATCCATATCAACATCTAGAGCATGTTCTTCAAGAATTTCTAGAGTAAGTTCAACTGGGAATCCATATGTGTCATAAAGTTTAAATGCATTTTCCCCTGATAAAGTCCTTTCATTTTTTTCTTTCATTTCAGAAATATACTCATCAAGTATAGCAATTCCTTGCTCTATTGTTTCTTCAAATCTTTCCTCTTCAAGTCTTATAACCTTTTTGATGTAATCTTTCTTTTCAACAAGTTCTGGATATCCACCCTTAGCACCATTTATAACTATGTCACATAGACTATTAAGGAAGGCTTCTTTAACTCCAAGAAGTTTTCCATGTCTTGCAGCACGTCTTAAAAGTCTTCTTAATACATATCCTCTACCTTCGTTTGATGGAATAACCCCATCACAAACCATAAATGTAACACTTCTAATATGGTCAGTTATAAGTCTTATTGATACATCTGTATCCTTATCCTTTTTATATTCTTTCCCTGAAATTCTACAAACTTCAGTTAGAATATCCTTCATTGTATCTATTTCAAATATATTGTCTACACCTTGCATTATAGTTGCAATTCTCTCTAGACCCATACCTGTATCTATATTCTTCTTTTCAAGTTCATTGTAGTTACCATTTTCATCTTTATCAAATTGAGTAAATACTAAGTTCCAGAACTCTACTACTCTATCTTCATCAGCAGCCTTTATAAATTCTTCAACAGTTGTAATAGTTCCATCGCCTCTGTCAAAATGAATCTCAGTACAAGGTCCACATGGTCCTTGACCTATTTCCCAGAAGTTATCTTCCTTACCAAGTCTAAATATTCTCTTTGGATCTACATCTGTTAAAGATGTCCATAGTTCAAATGCTTCATCATCATCTTGGTATATAGTTACATATAACTTATCCTTTGGAATTTCAAGTACACTTGTTACGAATTCCCATGCCCAAGGAATTGATTCCTTCTTAAAATAATCTCCAAATGAGAAGTTACCAAGCATTTCGAAAAATGTACCGTGTCTTGATGTCTTCCCTACGTTTTCAATATCACCTGTTCTGATACATTTTTGGCAAGTTGTTATTCTAGTTTTAGGTGGCTTTTCTTGTCCTGTAAAGTATGTTTTTAGAGGAGCCATCCCTGCGTTTATTAATAGTAAGCTATTGTCATTTTGAGGAACAAGTGGAGCACTAGCAAGTCTTAAATGCTCTTTATTCTCAAAAAATGATAAGTACATTTCTCTTAATTCATTTGCACCAAAGTATTTCATTTTCTTCCTCCTAAATATTAATTATAATTAATATAAAATTCTTCAAAAATATAAAAAAGCTCCATCCCTAAAATAGGGACGAAGCTGTATTCTCCGCGGTACCACCCTGGTTACCATATGGTCACTCACAAATATAACGGTTTAACCGTTTCTGCCTAAACCTTAGCCTTCAGCAGAAAAACTCTAGGACTGCTTCCATATAATTCTGTAAAGATTTTCACCTACCATCTTCTCTCTAAAACTAGAAATTTATATGTACTACTTCCTATCAATGCTTTAGCAATATAACTCCATAAATTATACAAAAATACACATTAAAAGTCAATTCTAAATCAGTACATATTTCTTACAATATATTTATAGCTTATTTTAACTGTAGCTGCTATAGGTACCGATAATACCATTCCTATTGTACCGAAAAAATGTCCACCTATTAATAATACTATCATAACTTCCACAGGGTGCATACCTGTACAGTCACTTACTATTTTAGGAGATATTATATTAGCCTCAACTTGTTGAATTATCAAAAATGCTATTGTTACCATTATAGATTTATTTACAGATTGAGTTAATGCAAATAATAGTGCAGGAATATATCCTATAACAGGTCCAAAATAAGGAATGAAATTTGCAATTCCATTTATTATTGCTATAACAAGTGGAAACTTAACACCTATAATCAAAAGTGCTATAAATGTAAGTACAGAAACTATTATTGAAAGAATTACTTGGCTTAAGAAATACCCTTGAATAACCCTATTTATATGTCCACCAAGTTCTAAGGATTTTTTCCTAAACCTTAATGGAATAAAGAATTTTATTTTCTTTATAAAAAAATCCTTATCTGATAAAAAGTAATAGATAAAAATCGGTGCTAAAAAATATGTTGGAAGCTTCATTGCAAAATTAAATATACTTTCAAATAAACTATTAAGATATGTAGACAAATTACCTTGAATCTTGAAAATAGTTGTATTAACAACCTCCTTAAGATACTGTGGCAGTTTTTCATATCCTACAGAATCCATAATTCTTTGGATGAAGCTTTCAAAGGCACCAAAGTTATTTAGTATTCCCATAAGTTCCTTTATTATCCCTGGAATAACATAAACTATTATTAAAGCAAATAATGCCAGAATACCAAGTACAATAGAAAGTGATGCTATACTTCTATTCATACCACGCTTAACAAGTCTTTTAACAATAGGGTGTAATATATATGAAAGTACTATGGAAAGTATGAGAGGTTCTAGTACACTTTTCGATGAAAAGATAATAATGATAAAAATCACAATAATAATGCCTGCTAAAATTTTTCTAAATGTTATATCTTTCATTGCTACATTTCCTCGAAATCATTATTAAATGATATTTCGCTTATTATCTCAACACTACTTTTTGAGGCTATAATCTTATCTTCCTTAATTTCTAAATTATCATTTATAAGCATTATCTTCTTACCTTGAACTAAATCATCAAAAAAACCTCTTTTACATATAATTGCTTTAATATCTCCTGTAATATGGTTTAGTATAACATCCTCTACTTCACCTACTATCCTTCCATCTTCGTTTACAACTTCTCTTCCTAAAATCCCTTCAACAGTGTATCTATAATTCTTTTTTATAAGTTTTTTCTTACATGGTATAAGGCTGGATCCTGTAACTATTTCATCCTTCTTATACTCAATATTACTAAGCGGTGCAATATATACTTTGGTGACTATACCTCCATCTGAAACTATGTATGATGTAATTTTTCTAGATTTATAATCAATAATTCCATTATCTATAAAGCCTAACTTCTTATGGTACTTGTTATATAAATTCTTGCCATGTATATCAAGATACTTTCTCATTATAAAAACCCCTTAATTATTTATAATTTTAGTATCCCTTAATATACAAAAAATTATTATAAGCTAGGCTTAAATAAACCTAGCTTATAATTATATAAATACTATATTATTCTGCTTCAACATGGTGGTGATCATGTCCACCACAACATGCTCCACCCTTTATTGTTTCTTCACGTGGTTCAAGACCCTTCTTAACTCTATAATCATTAATTGCTTTATGGATAGCTTCTTCAGCTAAAACTGAACAGTGCATTTTTACAGGTGGAAGACCATCTAGTGCTTCTGCAACTGCCTTGTTTGTAATTTCCCAAGCTTCGTCAATTGATTTTCCCTTGATTAGCTCAGTTGCCATACTACTTGATGCTATAGCTGCACCACATCCAAATGTCTTAAACTTAACATCCTTAATAATATCATCCTCAACATCTAGATATATTCTCATTATATCTCCACACTTAGCGTTTCCAACTTCTCCAACACCACTTGCATTATCTATTTCTCCTACGTTTCTTGGGCTCATAAAGTGCTCCATTACCTTTTCTGTATACATACTATTTTACCTCCCCCATTGCTTTACTATATAAAGGTGACATATCTCTTAATCTTTGTACTATCTTAGGCAGTACATCAAGTACATAATCTATTTCTTCGTCTGTAGTCGCTTCTCCAAGTGACAGTCTAAGTGAACCATGTGCAATTTCATGTGGAAGTCCTATTGCAAGCAATACATGTGATGGATCAAGTGATCCTGATGAACATGCACTTCCTGTTGATGCACATATACCTGCTTGATCTAAAAGAAGTAACAATCCTTCTCCTTCGATAAAGTGGAAGCTAACGTTTAGGTTATTTGGAAGTCTACTTTCTAAGCTTCCATTAACCTTAGTGTATGGAATCTTAGCAACTATTCCATTAAGTAATCTATCTCTCTTTGATGCTATTTCCTTGTTCTTTTCATCCATGTTTTCAGTTGCAAGCTCTATTGCACGTCCTATACCTACAACAGCTGGAATATTTTCAGTTCCTGCTCTTTTCTTTCTTTCTTGTCCTCCACCATGGATTATATTATCTATTTTTATACCTTTTCTTATATAAAGAGCCCCAATTCCCTTAGGTCCATAGAATTTATGAGCTGCAATTGATAAAAGGTCTACATTCATCTCATCTACATTTATATCTACATGTCCAACTGCTTGAACAGCATCAGTATGGAATATAACTCCACTTTCCTTTGCTATCTTTCCAATTTCACTTATAGGTTGAATAGTCCCTATTTCATTATTAGCAAGCATTATTGAAATTAATATAGTAGTATCTTTAATAGAATTTTTAAGTTCTTCAAGGCTGATTAAACCCTCTTCATTAACCCCTAGGTATGTTACCTCAAAGCCTTGCTTCTCTAAATATTTACATGTATTAAGTATCGCTGGGTGTTCTATATTCGTAGTTATTATGTGATTTCCTTTATTCTTATTTGCAAAGGCTACTCCCTTAAGAGCCCAGTTATCAGCCTCTGATCCACCTGCTGTAAAGTATATTTCTTCCTTCTTAGCACCTAGTGCCTTTGCTACTTTCTCTCTTGATGTATCAATTGCTGATTTTGTTTTTCTAGATATTGAGTATAAAGATGAAGGATTACCAAAGTTCTCAGTAAAATATGGTAGCATATCATCTAGTACTTCCTTCTTTACGTATGTTGTTGCTGAATGATCTAAGTACACTATTTTTTTATCCATAGCTATTCTCCTTTTTTAGAAGCAATCATGTTTTTATAGTCTTCAACCATGTCTTGTAGGGTAGTTGTGTCGATAACACTATTAACACTATCACTAATCTTTCTCCATAGCAGTCTTGTAGCACAACAGCCTGCTCTATTACATGAGTGTGATTCATCATCAAGTATACATTCTGAAATTTCAATAGGTCCCTCAAGAACATTAAGTATATCTGCAACCGAAATATCCTTTGGATCTCTAGATAAAATATACCCTCCTTGAGCTCCCCTAATACTCTTAATAAGTCCCGCTTTTCTTAGTCCTGAGAAAAGCTGTTCTAAATAATAATCTGAAATATTTTGTCTTTCTGCAATTGTTTTTATTGAAACAGGGTCAAGTCCATAGTGAAGTGCTAGTTCAAACATAGCCTTAACACCGTATCTTCCCTTTGTAGATAACTTCATTTACTCAACTCCAATTCCGAGTGATTAAGTGCGAATTATTTTATGATTAAAGATTATCATATCCGAGAAAAACTGTCAACTTTAATATATGAATTATTTAAATATTTTTCCCTAAGACTTTATTCCAGTATAATTTGGTCGCCTCTTCCATTTTATTATTGCCATAATTATAGTATTTTTTACCCTTTAGACCACTTGGCATATATGTTTGTTCCACATAACTATTATTATAATCATGTGGATACTTATAAAGCTTTACTTTATTTAACCTATCTGAACCTACATAATGACCATCCTTAAGATAAGAGGGTATTTCACCTATATCATTACTTTCAATATCTTTTATTGCCTTTGAAATAGCCATATATGCAGTGTTTGACTTTGGACTTGTTGCAAGAAGTAATGTTGCCTCAGATAGTGGAATCCTAGCCTCAGGAAAACCTATTTGAAGTGCAGAATCAACACATGCCTTAACTATTACTATAGCCTGAGGATATGCAAGACCTATATCTTCGCTTGCTATAACTAAAAGTCTTCTGCATATAGACATAATATCTCCTGTCTTTATAAGCATTGCAAGGTAAACAATAGCTGCATCTGGGTCACTTCCTCTAATTGATTTTTGAAATGCACTAAGAAGATTGTAGTGTTCATCTCCTGTAGCATTAAATGATACAGACTTTTCTGTTATGGAATTCTTAACAACTTCCTCGTCTATTATTATTTCATCTAAATCTGAATAGGATGTAACAATTAACTCCAGATTGCCTATAGCTTTTCTCATATCGCCACCACTTAGTGAAGCAATTAATTCAAAAACCCCCTCTGATATAGAAATAGCCTTTTCATTGTAGTCACCCCTAAGTATATTAAGTGCCCTATCTAGTCCCTCTACAATATCCTTATTACTTAAGGGTTTAAATTGAAATATAGAACATCTACTTAAAATAGCATTATATATGTAAAAGAATGGATTTTCAGTTGTACTTGCAATTAAAGTAATCTTCCCATTTTCTATAAATTCTAATAGAGACTGTTGCTGCTTTTTATTAAAGTTTTGAATTTCATCAAGATATAGAAGTATTCCCTTTGAAGAATCTAATCTATCAATATCATTTATAATATTTTTAATGTCTGCAAGAGAGGCATTGGTAGCATTTAGCTTATAAAACTTTTTATCTGAAACTTTTGCTGCTATATTTGCAACTGTTGTTTTCCCGGTACCAGGAGGGCCATAAAAAATCATATTCATAACATTTCCATACTCAAGCATCCTACTAAGAACCTTATTTTTTCCTAGTATATGCTTTTGGCCAAAGACTTCCGAAATTCTCTCTGGTCTTATTCTGTCTGCAAGTGGCTTCACCTATATCCCCCCAAAATGTTTTATTCTAACTTTATTATTTTTTAATCATTGTGTATATTATACAAATAATTTTCACAATATTAAAATGTAACATATAACTTAAAACTTTCAAATTCAAAAATCTCCCTATAAGTGTTATAATTAATAAAATACCAATGTTGGTAATTTAAACTCATTATTTTCGTGAGGTGAATTATATGAAAAAAAAGCTACTAAAAGGTTTGGCTGTATTAGGTGCTGCTTGTGCATCTATGGAAGTTTACAACAGAATTACATATGCAAAAGTTAAAAAACTTGAAAATACATTAAGCGGTGAAACAGGATATCATGATACGGTTTTCGGAAAAGTATTCTATACAAAGAAGGGATTCGGTCCTAGTTTATTATTAGTTCATGATACAAGTGTTGGTTCTTCTTCTTTTCTATGGAGAAATAACTTTGAAGAATTAGCAAATAACTTTACTGTTTATGCAATAGATTTACCTGGATTCGGAAGATCAGAAAAAAGACCATTAACATATACATCTGAAGTATATACCTATGTTATAAAAAACTTTGTAGATGAGGTAATAGGCAAAAAATGCTCATGTATATCATCAAGCCTTTCCTCTGCCTATGCAATACAAGTAGAGCATGATGACCCAGGAACATTTGATAGAATAATTGCAATCTCTCCTACTGGGATATTCCACAAGTCAGATATTCCAGGCAGTCTTGGAAAAGTTACAACTAAAGCATTTAACATTCCTATAGTAGGTTCATTTGTATATAACATACTTTCATCAAAGCCTAGTTTATCAGGGTTTATGAAGGAAAAAATATACCATAACAAAGACATAGCTTCAAGCTATGTAGTTAACCACTATGCAAATAGTGCAAAACAAGATGGTGACCTTTCTAAGTACGCACCTGCATCCTTAATAGGTGGTTACTTAAATCAACCAATATCAGAGGCACTTGCTAATCTTGAAACTCCACTTTACGTTATCTGGGGTGCTAACTCTACAACTAACCCTATAGATAATCTAAAGACATTTTTGGATGTTAACCCATCACTTAACTACCATGTGTTTGAAAACTGTGGTGAATATCCTCAGGAGGAATACGCATACGACTTTAATGTTAAAGCAATAGAATTTCTTAGTAGAGAACTTTAAAATAGAAAACATCCTTCTCTAATTATGTTTAGAGAAGGATGTTTATTATTTAAGGTTAGGTGGATTAACCGTAGTTATACCCATGGAATTTGAATTACCTAATTCATCTGACAACCTTATTGTAAGAACTCCCCCACTTTGAGGTGCTTTATTAGGTTTTAACTTGTATACTACTAAATATTCCTTACTATTTTGAATATTAAACCCATTACCTTTATAGATTTCAATTGGTAGTTTATTTTCTCTTCTTGTTTCCACATTTCCTGTTTTAGTTAATGTTCCATCACCTTTTAACTCATATTTTATTAAATCAAATGAATAATTTGAAGCATTTGATTCAATTTTTATTTTGGGAGTTGCGGAATTTGCCTTAAAATGCACTGCAAAATTAACTGGAACTAAAGCTATTAATTTTGTTTTATTGTTTGCTTGTATAAATTTATTTTTATTTACATCATATAATCCATTTTCAATTATACTTGTAGAGCCTTCTATTAATATATTTTGGGTATCAAACTTTACTTCTCTATTTGCTCCATCAGTATCTTTATATGTGATCTTACTACTTTCACTGTCTAATACATAACTACCATAATTATCAGCTCTAATACTATGGATAAATATAGCTGGAGCTGTTATTGGGTTATATACTCTCTTTGCCTTATCTAACTCATATTGAATCTTAGCAATACTTAAGCTATTAATAGACTTTTTCCCACCTTCTACATCAATTGCACCATTTTCACTTGGTTTACCATAACTTAATCCACCTGGAAGGATAACTGTAAGTTGTGGATCAGTTATATTCACTTCATACTGATTTGGTGCTTGGCTTACATTTTCAAATAGCTCCTCCGCTGGAATAGGTATCGGTGATATTTGATATTTTATTTTAAAATCTTTGTCTTTTAATCTGTACTTATTATCTATTAAAAGAGCTTCTGTATTATTTGAGGTCATTATAGTTCTAGAGAAACCTAACTTCGCCTTCACAATTGATTCAACTATAAAGGGTCCCATTATTCCTGTTTTAATAACAGTTTGATTACCATTGTTCTTTTGGTATGTTTTATAAGCTATATAATATCTACCAGGCTTTGTTGGCATTTGTACACCACCTGTACCAGCGAAAACACTTTCAGCATATTCCCCTGGAGTATCGGTCTTCGATGGATAAAACCAGTTACTAGGAATCTGTGCATAACTCTTATAGCTATTATCATTTTTCATTTGCATCTGAAATGAAGCATCTCCACCCCAGTTAAAGTATTCAATGTAAATTGGGTAATATTTAGCTGAATCTAAATACAAATTGCTATTATAGGTATATCCAGTGTTTCCCTGCACCTTAAACATTGATCTAGGTACTATTTCTTTCTGCTCACCATTTACCATTATATATGCGTATAGTCCATCATCTGCAAAGCTTTGAAAGTTATAATTTCCTGTTTGAGCAACCTTTATATAACCCCATATTTTTGATGCCTCTTTATAATCCTTACCAAGATATACATCACGTACTAGGCTCCAATACTTAGTTACATTATTAGTTACATACTTTTTTGAACTATTAGTATAATAAACTTTTTGATTAGTTGTATTATTTAAGAATATTGAATTATTTACAAACCTTGTTTGAGTATTACCACCTTCAAGATATTTTTCTACTTTACCATAATCCTTAGCATCAACTTTAGAAGCACTTAAAATTGAAGAACCTGCATAGGGATTTTTATATACTACACTTCTGTTATTCCAATCTTTTTGATTTGTTATAGTTGGAAGATGATTAACATTATATGGTTTATGTTTTAAATATCCTTTTTTATCAAGCATTACATCATCAGTATTGATGTCTTTTTGTTCGTTTAATTTAATTTCATTCCAACTTGTTGAAGTTGTACTACTGCCATTATTTTCATTAACTTCGTCATCTAAATCTTTGTCGTTCCAATCATCCTTAACTATGTTATTACCATTACCTTTAGTTGAATTTACTATTTTATATTCAAACTTGTAATATTCATTTGAATTTACTGTAAAATTGGCATATGCATTTCCTTTTAAAATAACAGGATTATTCTTAAATTTATCATTAGGGTTACTATCTGTATAGTTAAATTCTCTCCTTAGTCCAGTTGAATCCGAAACTTTTATGTTGATTATAGACTCTTTATTATCTGCAGCCTTAACCTCTATGTTGCTGTGGGAAATAAGCATTACTACTAGAAGTTGTAAAATCAAAGTTAAACATATAAGTCTTTTACCCACTACCTTCATTGTTACCTCCTCCTTGTAAAATTCTAAAGTTTTAAATAAATATTATTACTATTATCCTATTCACCTATAGAATAATAGTTCAAATTTAATCTAAAACCTGTCTTTTGTTAATTATGTCAATGTTAGTTTTAACTGTTCTAGTAACTCCAGCAACTGTGTCTTTTTCTCCTATTAAATACTGTGAGGGTGCTAAAAATTCTTGAAATTCTTTGTGGTTATAATTTGATATTTCTTTTGCTATACTTAGATTAGTAGTAATTGTTATGTCCTCTCCCTTAGTTATAAGGTTTTTCTTTGCGAATATACATCCATTGATATTAACATTTGAAGTTGTATTAATAACAACATCTCCTTCACTTGCTATAAATACATACTTCTTATTATTTATAGCATCCCCATTTAAAATTATATCTCCCTTAGATACTTTAATAAATACATCTTCATTGCTAATATTTATATCACTACTAACTTTATCCCAATCAAAGCACCTGTCTAGTCTCCTCTTATCTTTAAAATTTTTATAATACTTTTCTTTTTTATCATAGGTATCCTTAAGAGTTTTATATTTTACCACATCTTCTAAGTTGAGTCTTTTAGATAATGTGTCCTTTATAGCTGGAAATACTGTTGAATTAAAAGCTCCTTCATTATCTGTTACACTATATTCAGGAGTAGCAGTTACTATATCACTACTACTATCAACTTTTTTAACAGCTATTCTTGCACTATCTAATAAGGTTTTTTCTGGAGTTCTTGTTAGAAACATTTTTCCACTTGCATACATAATATAGTTAAAATAACTTATATTTAAACCATTTGATCTGTTTCCATCACTATCTAAAAATCCTTCTCCGTTAACCTCATTTGCTACACTATCTATATTAGTAGTTTCTGGAAGATCCAATTCACTATTTTTAACACTATCTACTGCCTTCTTATGGTAATCCATATTACCTAGGAATTTATCACCAAGTTTATTATCTATTTTGATATTTTCAGCTGTTAATGAACTTTTCCCCATATCATATATATTGCTTAATTCACTCTCAAAATCTACAAGATAAGAAAGAATAAACCTTATTCCAAACAATGCTTGATCATCTAAAGGTGCTATAGAATTCCCCTCATCATCTATTGTTCCTTCTTGTACTCTATACTTATCAAACATATCAATAGGTATTATTTCTTCATTACTAGACTCACTTTTATATGTATAGGCTTTGTAATAATTATCAAACTCACGATTAGTATTTAGATAATTACTGTATGATACATAGTTAGGATAAATAGCTGTTGTTTCAAAGGTTTTAAAAAGCCTACCATCTTCTCCTATGAGATTTTCAACAAAACCTTCACCAGCTAGTGCTACTTGCTTTCCAATGCTTAGTTTACTTAACCTAAAACCTTCTTCTTCCCTATGATTATTTATTACTATAGAGGGTGAAGAAAGATATCCCTTAGTTAAATCTGCTCCATCTTCAAAACCTATTAAATTCTCCTTTATATCAATACTGTTGTTTTGTCCATTTACACTTACATTATCTGCTACAAATGCACTTTTGCCTATTTCTATATTTCCATCTGAAGAACTTTCATTTGTAATTATGCTGTGTGAAAAAGAATTTCCTAATATATTTATTTTAGAACCATTATTTACGGTTTCAATAAATCCTCCATGAACATTTCCATTCGAGTCTAATTCTCCTACATAAGCATTTCCCTTGATAGTTATATTCCCTTTACCTACTCCACTCATATTAGGAGTACTATTAGAAATTCTCTCAAACAAACTATCGTCAATTCCTGAAATTAATCCACCATATTCTATAATATTACTACCATCTAATTCCTCTTCCTTACCCTCTCCCCCTACTATAACATCAGAATTTATAGTTAGGTTACTTCCAGCTATTAGATTATCCTCTGTTATTACTCCGTAGTTTAGTACGTCATTTTTTTTAATTTCATTTCCTTTTTTCATAATAGCCTTATCACGTGAAATAGGGTCAAAATCTATGGTTATAGATGCATAGGTTTTTGTTTGTTTATCATCTACAGATTTAATGTAAAAGGTTTCTCTTAAGGTAAGATTTTTATATATATAATCCTCATAGCTTGGCATTGATATTATCTCATTAGATACCTTAGGTAGCTTACTTAAATTGGAGCTTTCATATTCTATATTACTAAATTCTTTTACATAATTTTCATCTTGAGAAGTTGGCTTAAATCTATAGAATTCATTACTTGCATCTGTTATTTCCTGAAGTGCTTCAATTTTGCTTTCTCCAACTTTCTCAGCTTCATCTTTTACTTCTTTCCATGTATAACATTTAACTCCTGGCTCTCTACTAGTAACACTTCCCTCAACAAGACTTAAAACATCATTTTTGCTTGAATTAAAAAATGCGTTAATTCTTATATTAAACTCATGCTTGTAGTAGTTTATTAACTTCTGTTTAAATATCTCGTAATCAAATGCAGGCTTAATTGGATCTCCATTTGCATCTAATCCTGGGTTATATCCTCTATATATATTATTTACATATATATTATTAAGATTAGGCTCTCCCTTTTCTGTAAAGCATTCCCTATATGCACTTATTCTTGCCCTTTCTGAAAATACATCTATATAATGAAGCATCTTGTCCATAGTTCCCTCACCCGTATAATAGGTCCTATTTCTTCCATATATCATATTGCTTTGTTTTACACTTGTTAATGTTAATGGAATAAGGCTAAAGGAAAGAATAAGAATAACACTCATAAGCATAACAACAATAAAAACAGCTGAACCTTTTTTCTTTTTTCTTTTCATTCTTATCCTTCCTTTCTAGGGCATTGAGCCTTTAATTCTAAAAGTATATTCCTCACTTTTCAGTGGGTTTTCTGACCTTTTTCCATCTACTTCTTCATATAAGTTAAGTGAAACAGTGGCTATCCTACTTTCAAACTCTAATCCACTTTCATTACTAGCATTATCCTCAATAGGAGATGTTGTTCCAGCTTTTGTTGTAAATTCATCTTCTTTATTGATTTTCACAGTATAACCATAAACATATTTAGTGAATTTTCCTAAGTATTCACATTCAAGTTCATATGTATCTTCTCCAACTTCTAAAGAACCACTTTCCACTAAAGCTCTTAGGTTCTCATAAGCATAATTCATAGCCATAACTTCGTCTTTTTTCATGTCAGCTATCTTATTAGATTTTATGTTTTGAATTATCGCATTTGATATAGGTATTGCGAGTATGATAAATATAGATAATGCTATTGTAAGTTCTATTAGAGTAAATCCTTTTTTTCTATCTTTTTTCAACATATACATTACTACCACCCTTTGTAATGCTACATCTTGGAAGTTTTTCGTCATCACCTACAACATAGACATAAACCTTTTTGTCCGTATTGTTATTTACCTTAATATTTATAACATTTTTGTCTAGTTCACCTTTTCTAGCAGTTGAATATATAAGAATAACTATATCCTTCCCTCTTGGAGTTAACTCTCCATATCCTGAACCCGGATATTTTTCCGTACTTGTAGACATATTAAATTGATATTTTCCTGATTTCCCTTTAACATCTATAGTTGCATTTTCAAAGGGCTTGTTACTTCCGAATATACTTTTTCCTTCTCCTACCTTTTCCATAACAACGTTACTTGTAGGTGAACTAGTAGTAGATAATGCTACAACGAAATCTTTATTCTTATCTATAGATGCTATATCACTATTCGTTGATATTGATGTTGTATTATTAGATATGTTATTACCTGTTGTTCCTGTTTGTATACCTGCTGAAGATGTAGTTACTCCTCCAATTGGAATTGAAAATATACCATTCCTTACTTTGTCTAATCTTAACCCATTCCACACTCTTAAAGGAGCCTTATTATCATCATACCCAATAAAATTAACATTAAATGATACATTTAATCTACCATCTTCTTGAGGAGAAATTGATAGATTATCTAGTGCAAATATACTTTCATATGTTTGAGACAGCTTCAAAAGTTTCTTTAAATCTCCATAACTTACATTCCAGCTAGTTGTAACTGCATATGCATAAAGCCCCTTAAGAGGACTTGAAGATTCTTTCTGTGATTTTTCTCCTCCTTTAAGTGCCATTACATCCTTTAACTCTGCTCTAGGTGAAAACGAATAATCTCCTGCCTCAGCTGATATTTGACTTGATATTTTGTACATATCACTTATAACATACTTCTCACTTAAATTAGTAGGAAGCTCCCTTGATATCTTCATATAGTCTAATCTTTGCTGATCATACTTTGTTTTATTTTTGTCAAGATCCCCTTCTATTCCCTTTAATTCAGCATATTCTTCGCTTAATTGTCTATTTTTTATCTTTTCATTACTCATTCCTGAATATATAGGTGAAAGTGCAAAAATATAGAACAATACACCTATAACTATTATGCTAAGCATAGCCAGCAGCTTTTGATCTCTTTCCGTAACCTTCATACTTAACTTCATAACTCATCACTTCCTAATAATCTCTGCATTTACTGATGCTTTTCTATTTCCCTCTTCATCCTTAGAACTTATTGCTGTTATTTGAACCTTACTAAAAAGTCCACTTGACTCCATATTATTAATTAACTGTGCAAAGTTCTCTTCTTTAGCCCCTCGTACTATAAAATTTATACTTTTCATATCCATAGTCATATTTTCAATAGCCATATCAGAGGATAAAACCTCTTCAAATATTGTTAAGGTATTATAGGTAACTTCGTTTATCTCCAATGCTTCATCTTTTATTAGCTTTTTTGTCTTAAGTAGTTTACCTTCATACCTTACTTCATTTATGTCCTTCTTAATATGCTCTAGTGATTTTATATTGTTAATTAGTTCAATATTCTTATATTCAGTAACCTTTTTAATTCCAAACATAAACCCACTAATACCTGCTAATAAAAAAATCTCAACTAAGATTACTAAACCGAAAATCTTAATATCCATAGCTGACTTTTTCTCCCTAAGACTGTATGCATCAAGGAAGTTTATGTCCTTTTGTATAATTCTAAACATACAAATCCTCCTCTACTTTAGTAATCCTGCAAAAACATTTTTGTATTTATATGCATCTTTATCCTTGTAATCTTTATTACTTATGACTACTTTCAAATCATCTATATTCTTTGTTTGAACTTCAATTCTTTCCCTTATTCCACCTGCTATATCTAATTGATCTCCTACCTTACCTAAAATATATACAGTTTCTATTTCTTCTCTTTGTTTAGAAGTATAAAAGTTTATATATCTAACTATACTATCTGAAACATCATTAATAACTTCTACTTTTACCTGTTCACTAGCACTTGTATAGGAATTATTAGCATTATCAAATTCATTGGTAGGTGCTACCTCATTTAAAGCTGGTTGATTAAGAGTTGTATCTACACTTTCATATGAATTTGTCTTTGACATTTGTATTACACCTTTTTTCACTACTACCATAGTAATATAGGTGTCTTGAATAGCACATATAATGCTAGGTTTTTCTGATATAACTCCCTGCTGCTTTTGATATTCATATAGAAGTTTTGAAAGAGTATTTGCCTCTATATCAATTTTATCAAGTCTTAAATCTGCTGCATTAGCTATTCCTATAAGTCTTTCAATTAAAAACTTTGGGACTGCTATTCCTATTAACTTTTGCTTTTTTATTTTATCTTCTACATAATTGTCAACTACTCTATAATCTATTACATAGTTGTCCATATTTATTGGAAAATGTGCCGCCGCCTCTTGCTTCACCATTCTATAGGTATCACTTTTTTTAGCTAGTGGTACATTGATTTCTCTAACTAACATATTTGGCATTGCTGAAATGATAAAAGTAACTCCCGTGTCCTTTATCTTCTTATCCTTTAACTTATTTCTTATAGTTTCTCCTAAAACTTCTTCACTATAGGAACTATTTATTAAAGACTCACCATCAAGTGAAACACTAAAAAAGCTATCTATAATGAATCCTTTTCTATACCTTCCCCTGGCGAATCTAATCTTATTTGAACTAAAATCTATACAAAGTTTATTACCCATACTCTTCACCTTTTCCTAATTTCTTATGGTATAGTCTAACTTAATATTGTCAGTTTTGTTTTTTGATTGTTTATATTCTAGTTTGATTTTTATTTTGCTTAATATTAATCTAGCTTCTGCATTTTCATTAACCTGAACATATTCAGGTTTTATAGTAAAGTTTTCTACTATTCCCTTTAAGGACTTAGTCTTAATTTGACTATCCTCTATAATATTTGAAATAGTTTCAATATATTTTCCACCATTTTCTTCTTTTAAGCTAAACATTATATAGTGATAGTCAGTATTCTTAACTTCTTCACTATTTATAATGTCTTTTAGCCTTCCTCTGTAATAATAGCTACCTGAAAGATTTTCTATATAGCTATCAGAACATTCTACAGGGTCTCCCTTTTGTGGTATTAACATAAGTATACTTTTCTGCTCCTCTATAACTTCACTCCATTTTACATCTTCTAGCTTTTCGCTATTTCCAACCTCTATAGAGTTTTGATATGAAGCCTTAAGATATGAATATAAAGAATCACAAAAATTTTTTACCTGTAATTCAGATTTAACCTTCATCTCATCTTTTTTATAAAGAGATAGGTTATTCATATAAAGGTCATAAACAACTGTAAATAGTATTACTAATATAGAAAGTGATACTATAAGCTCAATTAGTGTAAGTCCACTTTTACGCCTTCTCATTAACCCATCTCCTTTTCCATAACTATATTTCCTGCTGGAGGAGTAGTTATAATAATATTTCTAAAAAAGTTCTTATTCTCTATTCCTATTTGAATTGTTAATGATTTTAAAATCTTTGTCTCTGGTGTCCCCATGCCATCCTCTATAGTTCTTACAACTCTTCCCTTAGAATCAAAGGTTAATATATACTTTTTTATAGAGCTTGTATTCTTTGGGAGAATTATATTATCCCGAGTCTCCTCTTCGCCTACTACCTTATCCTTAAACTTAAGGCTCATATCCTTTATAGATGCAATATTTGAAATTAATACCTCATCTATAGTCTCTTGCTTATCCCTTAGCTTCGCCTTAATTTCTCCATTATCCTCTTCAAAAACGATATTATAGGTAGCCTCTGCATTATTACTATTTATCTGATCAAGAAATCTTGCCTTACTACTTTGATTATCATAAAGCCTACTTATTAAAGAAAGGGCTTCATTACTAAAGCCCTCTACTTTTGAAGTTCTAAATGAATTCAACGAACTCAAAAACACAACTCCAGATAAAATTGTAATAATCGCTACTACTATAACCATTTCAATTAAAGTAAATCCTTTTTTCATAAAATCACGATCCTGTAATAGCATTTAATTATTAATCAATTATTTAACATAATTAGCCCATTCACTACCACTATCTACTGATGGATAAATTCTTTTTGCAGTTCCAGCTGCTTTTCCAACAAGTATTTCTATACTATCATTTCCATTTGGATCTTTTGTATACTTTACAAACCAACCTTGAGTATCATCTAATTTAAGTGGCGCTACACTTGAACCAAGTAAATCTGTGGCAGTTCCAGCAGATGCGTTAGTCCCAGTTGTTGCATTAGTTATCGCTTTAGCTGTACCTGACTTTAAAACGTTATTTTCCGTATCATCTCCAGCAGCATCTACTGTCTTTACATCATCATTTGCTATTCTATTCATTATTTGTCCTGCATAGGCTCTTGCATTTGCAATATCTGTTGATGCCCTTGATTTGTTAACTGCTTTTAATGCTTGTGGTATTGCTATCGCAGCTATAATTACAACGATCGCTATAACTACAACCATTTCGATTAAGGTAAATCCACCTTTTTTCCTTTTTCTTAAATTTTTCATTGCCATATCCCCCTTAAAAATATATCTATACAACCTATATTGGTTATATCTTACATGTTTCCATATAAAGTAAACATAGGTAACATTACAGATGCCATTATTCCTCCTAGAACTATTGCTAGGAATACTATTATAACCGGCTCTATTATTGTGTTTATTCTTCCTACCTTTACATCTACTTCATTTTCATACATTTCCGCTGCTTTAAGAAGCATATAGTCAAGTCGCCCTGAGTCTTCACCTGTTCTTACCATTACTGTGAATATCTTTGGAATTATATTTATTCCCCCTAGATTTTCACTTAAAGGTTCACCTGACTTTATACCATCTAACATTCCATCCATGTTTTTCATCATGTATTTGTTTACAACAACATTTTTAGTAATTTCAAGTGCTGATATCATAGATACTCCAGCTTCAATTAGTGCTGAAAGTGTTCTAGAAAATCTAGCGAGTGCCGCAAATGCTAGTATATCCCCGATTACAGGAATTCTTAGCTTTACTTTATCAATTGCAACTCCTCCATTAGGTGATTTATAGTACATCTTGTATCCACTAGATATTAGTGCAACTGCTAGAACTATTAAGTACCAGTATGTTTTCATTCCACCTGCTAGTCCAAGAACGAATTTTGTTATACCAGGCAGTGGAATTTGCATCTCTTGAAATACGCCTAAAAACTGTGGTATTGCAAATATCATAAGTGCAGTTATAGCAAGTGCAGATACACCTGCTAGTATACTTGGGTAAATAGTAGCATTTACTATCTTTTGTCTCATTTTGTTTTCCTTATCATAATATGCTGCCATTCTGTCAAATGCTTTATCTAAGTCCCCTGTCATTTCTCCTGCCTCTATCATTGTGCATAATAGTGGTGGAAATACTGCTGAATTATCTCTCATAGCCTCTGATACTGATATACCCTTTTGTACCTTACTTTTTATATCCCTTAAAGCAGCTCTAAATCTTTTATCATCATTTTGGTCTTCTAGTGCTTCAAATGTAGTTATTATACTAACTCCTGATGCCATCATTGTTGATACTTGTCTTGCAAATACCGATATATCACTAAGCTTTGTTTTACACTTCTTACTAGATGAGAAGCTTAATCCCTCTTCTACTATATCTATTATATACATTCCCTTAGATTGGAGAATTTCTATTGCTGCATCTTCACTTGAGGCTTCAACTGTGCTTCTTTGTCTTTTTCCTGACCTGTTTATTACCGTATAATTGTACTGTGGCATTACTCTTTGTCCCCTTTAAATTATATTGAGTATGCAACTCTTATATATTCTTCATATGTTGTTTCACCTTTTATAATTTTTTCTATACAGCTTTGAGAAAGTGTAGTCATTCCCTCAAGAATTGCTACCTTTTCTATATCATCACTATTTCCCTTGCTTAATATGACCTTTTTTATAGCATCATTTACTACCATAATTTCATATATTCCTGTTCTTCCACTATATCCTGTACCTTTACAGTGCTTACATCCTTCCCCATTAGCGAATATATAGTCTACATTTTCATTAAGACCCATTGCCTTTATCTCTAAAGTATCTGGTTTATATTGTACTTTACAGTGTTCACATATTCTTCTAACTAATCTTTGAGATATTACCCCAACTAAAGATGAACCTATAAGAAAGTCTTCAATCCCCATATCTATAAGTCTTGAAACTGTAGTTGGCGAATCATTAGTATGAATAGTTGATAGAACCAAATGCCCTGTTATAGCAGACCTTACTGCTATTTCTGCTGTTTCAGAGTCTCTTATTTCCCCTATCATTATTATGTCAGGGTCTTGCCTTAGAATAGACCTTAGTGCACTTGCAAAGCTAAGTCCAGCTTTATGATGTACCTGCACTTGATTTACTCCATGTATTTTACTTTCAACTGGATCTTCAACTGTTATTATATTTCTATTATCAGAGTTAAGTTCATTAAGTATTGTATAAAGTGTTGTTGTTTTTCCACTTCCTGTAGGTCCTGAAACTAATATTATTCCATTTGCAGAGCCTATCATTCTATCAAATGCCTTAAGGTCATTTTCACTAAACCCTATTTCTTTTTTATCCTTTATAAAGCCTTTTTTGTTCTGAATTCTTATAACTATTTTTTCTCCAAAAACAGTAGGGAGTGTCGATACTCTCATGTCATATTCATTATTAAAATAGCTATAGCTTATTCTTCCATCTTGTGGGAGTCTTCTCTCACTTATATCTATGTTTGCCAAAATCTTAATTCTAGCAACCATAGGAGGAAGTAATGAACTCTTTACAGACATATGTTCATGAAGAAGTCCATCTACTCTATATCTAACCCTAACTATATAATCATAGGGTTCAATATGAATATCACTTGCCTTAGCATTTATTGCTTGTTCAATGATTGAGTTTACTATCTTAATAATAGGGGCTGAGTTCTCATTCTCTTCACCTATGTCTTCGTAGTCATCCTCTTCCTGTACTTCCCTTGCAAATGATTCAGCGGCCCTTATAGCCTCTTGCTTTGAGTAATATATATCTAGGTTCTTTTTAATATCTTCTTCTCTAGCTAAAACAACCTTTACCTGTTTTCCTGTATATATCGCCACGTCCTCTATAGCAAATATATTTAGTGGATCATTTAGTGCTACAATAATACTGCTTCCGTTTATTCTAATAGGTATTAAATTATGGTTTCTAGCTATTGTCTCTGAAAGTGACTCTATAGCCTCATTATCTATTTGTTCTACATTTAGGTTTACATACTCTATTCCAAGTTGAACCTTTAAAACTTCTAATATATCATCCTCAGTTACAAATCCAGCATTAATTAATACCCGACCAAGCTTGTCTCCTGAAGATTTATGAATTACTAAAGCTTCTCTTAACTGTTCCTCGGTAATAATATTTTCTTCAAGAAGCATTTTACCAAGTTTTTTCTTTACTGAGGCTACCATGGAAATCACCTACCAAACTCATATTTTTCCTTTTTAATTATTTATTAAAAACTTCGTCATAATAAGCTATCTAAAGTTAACACTTTGTTAATACATATATATACTATTATAGCGACTTTCCATTCCAATTAATAGGTGTTCATTATTATTTTTCCATACAATTGTACATAAAAATACTAATCATATACAGATTAAATCAATATTCGTGATTTTCGGATACATCCTGGGATAATATATATAATTTACATATTAATTACTAATATACCATATTACTCATTGTATAAAGAAGTGTTTTTATTTTAAATGTTTATTAATTTTCCATGAAAAATGCAAATAATAGATTGATATAAATATATTTATATCAATCTATTATTTGCATTTAAAATTATACAAAATAAAAAAGGATACCAGTAACTGGTATCCTTTCTATATATAAATATTAATGATTACTTGTAAAGTGGGAACTTAGCACAAAGAGCTTCTACTCTCTTAAGAGCTGGAGTTAAATCTCCGTCCTTGTTATCAATTACCCAGTTAATAATGTCAGCTATTTCAACCATTTCTTCTTTTCCGAAACCTCTTGAAGTAGCAGCTGGAGTTCCTATTCTTACACCACTTGTCACAAATGGGCTTTGAGTTTCGTTAGGAACTGTGTTCTTATTAACAGTGATCTTAACTTCGTCAAGTAGCTTTTCAGCTTCCTTACCAGTTACACCCTTGTTTCTTAGGTCAACAAGCATTAGGTGGTTATCAGTTCCTCCTGATACTAGGTTGAATCCTCTTTCAGTAAGAGCATTAGCTAGAGTTGCAGCATTTTCAACAACCTTAGTTTGGTATTCCTTGAATTCTGGAGTAAGAGCTTCACCGAAACATACAGCCTTAGCAGCTATAACGTGCTCAAGTGGTCCACCTTGGATTCCTGGGAATATTAGTCTGTCAACAGCCTTAGCGAATTCAGCCTTACAAAGGATAAGTCCCCCTCTTGGCCCTCTAAGTGTCTTATGAGTTGTTGATGTTACGAAATCAGCGTATGGAACTGGATTTTGGTGTAGGCCAGCAGCAACAAGTCCTGCAATGTGAGCCATATCTACCATGAAGTAAGCTCCAACTTCATCAGCGATTTCTCTGAACTTAGCGAAATCGATTGATCTTGAGTATGCACTTGCACCTGCAACGATCATCTTAGGCTTTAATTCAATAGCCTTGTTTCTTAGGTCTTCGTAATCTATGTATCCCTTTTCATCTACTCCGTATGAGCTAAAGTCATATAGTGTTCCTGAGAAGTTAACTGGGCTTCCATGAGTTAAGTGTCCACCGTTTGAAAGGTCCATTCCTAGTACCTTATCTCCTGGCTTAAGAACTGACATGTAAACTGCCATGTTAGCGTTTGAACCTGAGTGTGGTTGAACGTTAGCATGTTCTGCTCCAAATAGTTCCTTGATTCTTTCGATTGCTAGATTTTCTACAACGTCTACGAATTCGCATCCACCGTAGTATCTCTTTGCTGGATATCCTTCAGCATACTTGTTTGTTAATTGTGAACCTTGTGCTTCCATAACAGCAAGACTAGTGAAGTTTTCTGAAGCTATAAGCTCGATGTTTTCTTCTTGTCTCTTCATTTCGTTTTGAATTGCTTCAAATATTTTTGGATCTGAGTTTTTGATTTTTTCTAACTTACACATTATTAAGTTCTCCCTCCTAGTAATATCTCCCGTAATATCTTTTATTATAGTAATATAAATAATTTTTTCAAGAACTATTTATAAAATAACATTTTTAAGAATTTTCTATTTATTTTGTAAATCGTACGATAGTGTCAATTAATTTATTCATTTCATCCTCTGCGTCCTTATTTTCTGCTACTTTGAGTATACAATTTTTAGAATAATTCTCTAGAACTACTCCTCCAACCTTATTAATAGCAGCTCTAACCGCTGCAATTTGAACAAGTACTTCGGTGCAATCTTCATCATTTTCAATCATTCTCTGAATGCCCTTGACTTGCCCTTCTATTCTTCTGAGTCTTGTTATAATATTTTTTTTACTACACTTCATAATTATTACCTATCCTGCATATTATATAAAATGGTAAATCGAAGTTATAAATCCATAATCTCTATACTCCAGAGGAGTATGAATAACTGAATGACATATATATTATTCCTCGTACATTGTTAATTATACAACATAATTTTTTAAAAAAATAGTACTTTTGCTAAATTCATAATTTTCTAAATATTTAGTTATTTCATTAAATCCTTAATAACCTCTCCTGCCATAATTAATCCTACAACAGATGGAACAAAGGATATACTTCCTGGAATACTTCTTTTAACTGAACATTTTCTATCAGCACCTGGTGGACATATACAATTTGATTTACATGAATGTAAATCATTTTCACGAGGTTTAACAGGAACTTCCTTAGAGTATACTACCTTAAGCTTTTTTACTCTTCTTTTCTTAAGTTCGTGTCTCATAACCTTAGCAAGTGGACATACACTTGTTTTTGATATGTCTGTAACCTCAAACTTTGTAGGGTCCAGCTTATTTCCAGCTCCCATACTACTGATTATTTTTATTCCAAGTTTTCCACATCTTTCAGCCATATCTATTTTAGATGATACTGTATCTATTGCATCTACAACATAATCATATTCTGTAGATATTAAACTTTCTGCTGTATCCTTTGAATAGAAGGACTTGTGGACTTCAACTATGCATTTAGGATTTATATCTAAAATTCTGTCTCTCATAACCTCTACTTTATCTTTACCTACAGTTTTGGTAGTGGCATGAATTTGTCTATTAATATTAGTTAGACATATATTATCATCATCTATAAGAATAAGTTTTCCAACACCGCTTCTAGCAAGGGCTTCCGCAGTAAATGATCCTACTCCCCCTATACCAAAAATAGCTACAGTTGATGACTTAAGTTTATCTAGTCCTTCTTGTCCAATTATCAACTGAGTTCTTGAAAATGGTCCTAGCATATTCGTCCTCCTGTAAAGTTAAATAAATCATTGAATTAAATTCAAGAAATTAAATTAAGCCCACCGTACCGATAGATGGAAAGTTAGTTCCTGGATAACCAGGTGGGTGTCCTCTCAGAAAAGTTTTGCTTCTGAAACAAGTCAGCATGCGCCTATCTTCTGAATGTGGACTCCCATATTCAATGCATTGGAACAATACATAATCCACCCTCTCGAATACAGCAGGCAATAAATCTATATAATTTATTATAATATATCACTAGACGGGAAAGTTATCAATAGATTATTTATATTATGCTCTATTTTAACTTTTATATTCTAGTTTTCTTCTGTTTCAGTAGCCTTTAAAATATCAATTGCTAGCTCATTAAGCTGCTTATTATCTACTTCCCCTGGTGCATTAGTCATTGGGTCTGCAGCATTTTGGTTCTTAGGGAAGGCTATAACATCCTTTATGTTATCTGTTCCAGCTAAGAACATTACAAGTCTATCAAGACCATAAGCAAGTCCTCCATGTACTGGTGTTCCATACTTAAATGCCTCAAGAAGGAATCCAAACTTTTCATATGCTGATTCCTTCGTAAATCCAAGTGCTTCAAACATTTTTTCTTGAATAGCACTATCGTGGATTCTAATACTTCCTCCACCTATTTCTTCTCCATTTAGAACTATGTCATATGCCTTAGCTCTTGCATTTTCTCTATCTGTATCAAGTAGTTCAATGTCCTCTTCCATAGGCATTGTAAATGGATGATGCTTTGCAACATATCTTTCTTCTTCATCATCATATTCGAATAATGGGAATTCCGTAACCCATAGGAAGTTAAGGTCCTTGTTATCTTTTCCTATAAGATTTAGCTTTCTAGCAAGCTCTAATCTTAATTCACCAAGTGACTTATATACAACTGATGCCTTATCCGCAACAATTAGTAAAAGGTCTCCATCTTCTCCACCAAGAGAATTTATAATCTCTTGAAGTTTTTCCTCTGTAAAGAACTTAGCTATAGGGGATTTAACTTCGCCTTCCTTTAGCTGAATCCATGCAAGTCCCTTAGCACCAAAGGTCTTTACGAATTCACCTAGTTTATCAATTTCCTTTCTTCCAAATGATGCACATCCCTTAGCATTTATAGCACGAACTGATCCACCATTATCAATTGCATCCTTGAAAACTTTAAATTCTACATCCTTTACTACACTGCTAATATCTTGCAGTTCAAATCCAAATCTAGTATCAGGCTTATCTGATCCATATCTATCCATTACCTCTTTATATGTCATTCTCTTAAATGGAATTTCAACATTGATATCTAAAACTTCCTTCCAAAGTCTTTGAAGAAGCTTTTCGTTAAGTCCTATAATATCTTCAACATCTATGAAAGACATTTCCATATCTATTTGAGTAAACTCTGGCTGTCTATTTGCTCTAAGGTCTTCGTCTCTAAAACATTTAACTATTTGGAAGTATTTCTCGAATCCTGATACCATTAACAGCTGCTTAAATAGCTGAGGTGATTGAGGAAGAGCATAGAAACTTCCTGGATAATTTCTACTTGGAACTAGGTAATCACGGGCCCCTTCAGGTGTACTTTTTGTAAGCATTGGAGTTTCCACTTCTAGGAATCCATTTTCGTCTAGGAAGTCACGAACCACCTTTGAAGCTTTATGTCTTATAATAAAGTTTCTTTGCATATCTGGTCTTCTAAGGTCTAGATATCTATGTTTTAGTCTAATATGCTCCGCTGCATCTAGGTCTTCTTTTATGTATATTGGAGGTGTTTCAGCCTCTGATACTATTCTTAAAGACTTACCAAGAACTTCGATCATACCAGTTGGCATATCTTTATTTGGTGATTGTCTCATAGTAACTTCACCTTCAATTGCTAAAACGTATTCTCCTCTTATTGACTCTGCTTTCTTAAATGCTTCTTTGTCTATTTCTTCTCCAAAAATAACCTGTACTATCCCACTTCTATCTCTAAGGTCAACGAAAATAAGTCCTCCAAGGTCACGTCTTCTTTGTACCCATCCCATTATGGTAACCTTTTCACCAACGTTACTTTCGAAAATTTCTCCACATCCGCTTGTTCTTTTAAGTCCTTTAATGCTTTCTCCCATTAACTTTTCCTCCTAAATTCTAGCCTTCATTATTGAAGCTATATCTGATAATTGTATTTCTTCCTCAGCACCTGTTTCCATATTCTTAAGATTGACTTTATTTTGCTTTAGTTCATCTTCACCAAGTACTATTACATATCTAGAGTTTAGTTTATTAGCATATTTCATTTGTGCCTTTAGGCTTCTACCAAGTAGGTCTCTTTCACAGCTGATTCCTGAACATCTTAATTCAAATGCTATTTTTGATGCCTCTATTTTTGCCCCATCACCAAGAGATGATATAAATAATGCTGGTCCCATTGGCTTTGGAACTTCTATATTCATTGCCTCAAGGGTTAGAATAAGTCTTTCAAGTCCTATTGCAAAACCTACAGCTGGAGTACTTTTTCCTCCACATTCCTCTATAAGTCCATCATAGCGTCCTCCACCACAAACAGTACTTTGAGCTCCTATGTTCTCTGATATTATTTCAAAAACTGTCTTTGTATAGTAATCAAGTCCTCTAACTATATATGGATCTACTACATAGTTAACATTTAATGCTTCAAGTTCACCCTTTAGTCCATCAAAATGATCACGGCATTCGTCGCATACATAGTCAATAATTAAAGGTACATCCTTTGCAACTTCCTTGCAGTCTGGATTTTTACAGTCAATTATTCTTAAAGGATTCTTTTCGAATCTATCATTACATGTTGTACATAATTTATCTATATTGCTTCTTAGGTATTCCTTTAAAGCATCGTTGTATTTCTTTCTACATTCACTGCATCCAAGGTTATTAATATTTACCTTAAGATTATCTATACCTAGTTTTTTTAGGTATGCTATAGCAAGAGAAATAAGCTCAGCATCAGCAGAGTATCCTGCTGCACCAAAGAATTCTACACCAAATTGGTGGAATTCACGAAGCCTTCCCGCTTGTGGTCTTTCATATCTAAAGCAAGGAGTTATATAGAACATCTTAAGTTGTTGGTCTACTCCTAGGTTGTTTTCTATATAGCTTCTTGCAGCTGGTGCAGTTCCCTCTGGCTTTAATGTTATACTTCTATCACCTTTATCCATAAAAGTATACATTTCCTTTTGTACTATATCTGTTGTTTCACCAACACCTCTTAAAAAAAGTTCAGTATGCTCAAATATCGGAGTTCTTATCTCACCTACTCCAAAGCCACTTGCAACTTCCCTTGCTGCATTTTCTATGTAGTTCCACTTATATGCTTCACTTGGTAATACGTCCTTGGTTCCTCTTGGTCCCTTTGTTATCATATAAAAAACCTCCTTACTAAAAGTTAATATCAAAAAACCGCCCCTTGCAAAGCAAGGGACGGGTTATGTTCTACCCGCGGTACCACCCTAATTGGTATTTACCCACTTAAAGGCTTAACGCGCCAAACGTGTAGTCCTACTAATATTCAAACTACCAACTCAAAAGTGTGATTCATTATCCTTAACTATAGATATACTCTCAGCCTATGATATATCTTCTCTTTATAGTGTTTGAAAACTACTATTCTTTATCCCTGTTTTTAAATTTATTATTTTACTAAGATATTATAACATCACCAAATAAAAATTGTCAAAGCACCTTATCTAAAGGATTCCTCAACCATATCTAATGCCTTTTTCTTATTACCTAGTATCTCATCTATTCTCTTAATATATTCTCTAACATCCTTTAAATTAGCTATTCTTTCCAATCTATTTTCATCTCTATAAATAGCCTTAGACACAGAATCTGCACCAAGTCCTATTATAGATATATTTTCACTAATCATTTGAACATTATAAATTGACTCTTTCCCTCTATAGGAATATCCAATATTCTCAAGGGGACTTACCATGTTCTTTTGTCTATACATATAATATGGCTTCATGCCCATGGAGATAACCCCATTTACTGCTACATCATACATATTCTTAGCTTCACTATTTTCTATACTATAACCATCTTCACATAGCTTCGATGCTCTTTTAATTGCCATGGTGTGAATTGTTATACTATCTGGATTTAACTGTTTTATTTCTGAAATTGTAGTTTCAACATGGTTAGCAGTCTCACCTGGAAGTCCTATAATTATATCCATATTAATGTTGTCAAACCCAAGGCTACGAGCTATATTAAATTTATCTTTAATGTCACTAGAAGTATGTGTTCTCCCAATGTTTTTAAGGGTTTCATCACTCATTGTTTGAGGGTTTATGCTTATTCTTGTAGCACCATATTTCTTTATTAACTTTAACTTTTCTTCATTAATAGAATCAGGTCTACCTGCCTCTACTGTATATTCCCTTATTCTATCTGTTTCTATATTTTCTGAAACTGTTTTAAGTAAGATCTCTAGCTGTTTCTCATTTAAAGATGTAGGTGTTCCCCCTCCAATATAAAGAGTATCCACCTTTATTCCCTTATCTTTTATTAGAGAAAAAGTATAATTGATTTCCTTAACAAGTGCTGATAAGTAATCATCAACTAGATGCTTATTAGTTCCAATTGGGTTAGATGTAAAGGAACAGTAAACACACCTTGTTGGGCAAAATGGAATACCAATATATACCGAAACGCTACCATCTTCATAGGTTAGAAAAGGCTTTTCTCCCTTTGCTACTTCTATTAAAAGATCAGCTTTATCTGGATTTAGGTAGTATTTATTAATAAGTACTTCTTTTATCTCCTCATCAACCATACCCATAGATACAAACTCATGATAAAGTTTTGTTGGTCTTATTCCTATTAAAATCCCCCAAGGGATTTCCTTACCTGTTATACTTTTTAAAGCATTTATCATAGATGACTTTAACCCAATTTTTATATTTTTCTTTGTATCATCTACAATCTCTTCATACATTAAAGTACTATCTTTTGATTTAAATGTACATGTTTTTGCATTTTCATCATATATACTATAATAATCAGCTTCATCATAATCTACAAACTGAAATTCATTTTTTTCATAAAAAAGAGAGGCTATTTGGAAAGCCTCATATCTAAATTCATGCCCTACTAATGCTATTTTAATCATAATACTCTCCTTTTGTTAAAGTAATTTTACTTTAGGAAAGGATTAAGCTCCTTTTCATCCTTTACCGTTGTTGAAGGTCCATGTCCTGGATAAAGAATAGTATCCTCTGATAAAGTTAATATCTTTTCCTTAAGTGAAGATATTAGTAATTCTGCCGATGCACGACCTAAGTCTGTCCTACCAATACTTCTTAAAAATATGCTATCTCCTGTAAATACCTTGTTTCCAATTTTAATACATACTCCGCCCATAGTATGACCAGGTGTCTCTATAATCTCTAACTTTAGATTTCCTATATTAATTATATCCCCTTCTTTTATACATCCATCTACCTTAACTAGTGTCATGTTTTTAAGAATAGGGATAAGTTCTTTGGTTTCCCATTCTACTAAATCAACATCTTCCTTATGAACATAAAGAGGTATTCCTAGTTCATCTTTCACCTTATATGCCCCTGTAAAATGGTCACCATGCCCATGGGTTAATATTATTAAATCTATTGAAAGTCCTAGTTCCTTAATAGTTTCTAATATGAAATCAGGCTTTCCTGATGGGTCTATAATAAGTCCTTTTTTAGTTTCTTCATCACCTATAATATAACAATTAGCCTCAAATGGACCTAATGGAAATACCTTCAAAATCATATACTCTACCTCCTAAAAGTTCTTCTTACTATCTAATAATATAGTTACTGGACCGTTATTTAGAAGGCTTATGTTCATATGTGCACCAAAGCTTCCTGATTCAACCTTTTCTATGTGGCCTCTAGCTTCCTTTAAGAATTCTTCATACATGGAATTTGCAAATTCAGGTTTTGCAGCTCCCATAAAGTTTGGCCTTCTTCCACGTCTACAATCTCCATAAAGTGTAAACTGTGAAACAACTAATAATTCTCCATTTATATCCTTTAGTGAAAGATTCATCTTCTCATTCTCATCTTCAAATATTCTAAGATTAACAATTTTGTCTACCATATACTTAATATCAGAGTCCTCATCACTATCTTCAACTCCAAGTAGTACAAGAAGTCCACGGTTTATACTTCCTATTACCTCTTTATCTACTTCAACCTTAGAAAAATCTACTCTTTGAACAACCGCCCTCACACTAAACACATCCTTAACTCTTACTTCTGTATACCTCTGCAACTCCTTGAATATTCTTAATATTCTTCATAACCTTATCAAGTTGATCCGCATCTATTACCTTAACTGTAAGGCTTATAAATATAGCCTCACCTTGCCCTGTTCTTGCATTCATTGCTCTTAGAGAAATCTTTGAATCAAATAAAATCGATGTAATATCTGATAAAAGCCCTCCTCTATCTGTTCCACGAATATTAATATCCGCAAGGAAATCTGTAGTATGTTCACCAGTCCAACATACATCTATTACCTTTTCAGGTTCTGCTTGCTTTAAGTGATAGTAATTTTCGCAGTCTGTTCTGTGTATAGATACTCCACGTCCCCTAGTTATAAATCCTTCTATCTCATCACCTGGAACCGGACTACAACACTTCGCAAATCTAACTAAAATATCCTTTTCACCTTTAACATCAACGCCTGGCTTTTTATTTATAATTCTTTTCTTCTTATCAGATGATGTTTTATCACTTGGCTTATAAACAAGTTTTTCAGGCTCTTGCTTAACCTCCGCTTTTTTGATTTCATCCTTAACCCTTGTTAAAAGTTGAGCTGCTGTTATCGCACCACTACCCATTGATGAAAACAAATCATCTAGTGTTTGATAGTTAAATCTTCTTAGAAGCATATCAACATGCTCATGCTTCATAACTTCTGAGAAAGGAATCCCTTGTCTTTTACATTCTCTCTCTAAGGATTCACGTCCCTTTTCAAGGTTCTCTTCCTTGAAGCTTCTCTTAAACCAATGTTTTATTTTACTTTTTGCCTGTGAACTTTTTGCAATACTTAACCAATCTCTGCTTGGACCCTTTGCTGAAGAAGAAGTAATTATATCAACAATGTCTCCAGTATTTAATACATAGTCAAGTGAAACCATTTTTCCATTTACCTTAGCGCCTACACACTTGTTTCCTACATCTGTGTGTATTCTATAGGCAAAGTCTATAGGTGTTGATTCAATAGGTAAATCAATTACCTTTCCCCTTGGAGTAAATACAAATACCTTATCTGAGAAAAAGTCTATCTTCACAGTTTCCATAAATTCCGTTGCATCCTGGGCCTCTGTTTGATACTCTGCAATTTCACGAAGCCATGAAAGCCTTGATTCTATATCATCGCCTTTTATGCCCTCTTTATATTTCCAATGTGCCGCAATCCCATACTCTGCAATTTTATGCATTTCAAAGGTTCTTATTTGAATCTCAAAGGGCTGTCCCTCAGGACCAATTAAAGTAGAATGTAGGGATTGGTACATATTAGGTTTTGGCATTGCTATATAATCCTTAAATCTACCTGGTATTGGCTTCCAAAGAGTATGAACAATTCCAAGTGCCGCATAACAATCCTTAACAGAATCTACTAGAACTCTCACTGCTAATAAGTCAAATATCTGATCAAAGGTTTTGTGCTTTAAAATCATCTTTCTATATATACTATAGAAGTGCTTAGGTCTTCCTTCTATATCCGCCTCTATTGATGATTTACTTAAAGAAGAGTGAAGAATGTTTACAATCTGATCTATTGTCTTTAATCTTTCTGCTCTCTTTTGTGATATCAGCTTACCTATACTATAATAATCCTCTGGACTTAAATATCTTAGCCCTAGATCCTCTAGTTCCCACTTAACCTTTGAAATACCAAGTCTATGGGCAATAGGTGAAAATATATCTATAGTCTCCTTTGCCTTTACCTTTTGTTTCTCAGGTGGTAGAAACTTTAGAGTTCTCATATTATGTAGTCTATCAGCAAGTTTAATCAGTATAACTCTAACATCATTTGCCATAGCAAGTAACATTTTCCTTATGTTTTCTGCTTGTTGTTCTTCCTTAGACTTATACTTAATCTTCCCAAGCTTTGTTACACCTTCAACTAAATTCGCAACATCTTCGTTAAACATATCAACTATATCATCATATGTATAGTCTGTATCTTCAACTACATCATGTAAAAGGGCTGCACAAATTGTATCAGTATCTAGTCCCATTTCAATCAAAATCAGTGCAACTTCAACGGGATGTATTAAATAAGGTTCACCTGATTCTCTAAATTGACTACCATGAGCCTCTTCTGCTAGAAGGTATGCTTTTTCAATTTTTTCTATATTCACATTTAGTTTTTGCTCTTTAATCTTATTTACTAACTTATCAAGCATTACAAGCCCTCTTTTCTATAAGCACATATACTAACCTAAAATACAAATAAAACGCCCAATACTTGCATATGCAAGTATTTAACGGGCGATTTTAATTCTTCTTAATTATAAATTATATATTATCTTTAAAGTTTTGGCAATTTGTTTTAACTTTAGAATTCATACTTTAAAAGTGACACAACCTCATATTTATCAAGCTTTTCTATACCCTTTAATCCTGTTAATTCTATAACAAAATTCATTGATACTACTTCTCCACCTAGTTCCTCTACAAGTTTTGCAACTGAAGAAATTGTCCCTCCTGTTGCAAGTAAATCATCAACTATCAGAACTTTTTGACCCTTTTTAATAGCATCCTTATGGATTTCAAGTGTATCTGTTCCGTACTCTAATGCATATTCATATCTTAGTGTATCTCCTGGAAGTTTACCTGGCTTTCTAACAGGAACAAATCCTACTCCAAGTGCATATGCAAGTGGTGCACCTATAAGAAATCCTCTCGCTTCAGGCCCTACTACTACATCTACTTCCTTATCACGTGCTAATTCTTTAAAGGTATCTATAAGTTCCTTTAAAGCTTCTCTATCCTGAAAAACAGGAGTTACATCCTTAAAACTTATACCTTCTTTTGGAAAGTCTTCAATTATTCTTATTTTATCCTTAAAACTCATAATCAATCCTCCATGGTTAACTCTTTTAGCTTTGATTCTACCCGTTTAATTTTTTGTGTCATTATATTATCAATATCATATAAATCTATATTACTAATATCTTCTTTAAGCTTGATTTTTATTATATCTCCATTAGACAGTATTTCTACTACACCTTTCCTCCTTAAAAATACAATTGTATTATACATTAGAAAAGGATTAGCATTAAAGTCCTTAGATATATCTGAAAGTCTTCCACAGATCTCCCCTTGTACTAGAAAACTAATAATACTATCAATTAATTCATTTTTAACTTCTATTTCATCTATATAATTATCTATTTTTTCAAATAAGTTATTATCATAAAAATGATACACATCCCCAGGTACCTTTTCCAAAAGAATTTTATATTCTGCTCCACCTGGAAGAAAGTCGTATATTAGTACATCTGAGGAAAAGTCTATTTTTGAAATATCCGGGCATATAACTATACCACGTGAATCATCTTTTACTACATTCCCTGAAAAGTCAAATAAATCAAGGAAATAATCTAATTCATCTAGTGATTCCCTCGATGAGACCAACACATGTCCTTTTTCAAAACATAGAAACTCTTTAACAAAGTCAGTATCTTTACTTATAAACTTTATGTTTTCCATAGAAACTTCTTCATCATGTGAATTTTGAATACTCTTAAGGTATTTATAGTAATTATCTTTAAGATTACTTTTCATCCAGCTTTTATATGGCTTCATATCTCTAACTATAAACTGAATACTCTTTTTACCCATCCAATTATTTTCATCCATATTAAAAGCAATATCTACATTTTCCCAGTCTTTGTGCATATAATTTTTACCATAGTTAAAAAGAATACCATCATAATAAACCTCATTCTTGATAAACTGAAGTTTAATATGCTTCTCTCCACTACCAACATATCTTTTTGATAGAAGCTGAATATCCTCAATTCCAAATACAGGTGTTGGATTTCCCTCACCAAATGGTTCAAGGGCTTTTATGGCATCTAAATTTTCAAAATTAATATCACTAGAATCTAACATCATATCAATGTTTAATTTGCTCAGATAAACATCCGGGTCTATTCTCTTCCCATAGGAGTTTAACTTCTCTCTTAAATCTTTTATATTAGAAGTATTGACTTTAAGTCCAGCTGCCATTTCATGTCCACCGAAGCTTTGAAGCACATCTTCACATTCAACTAAAGCTTTAAATAAATTAAAACCTTCAATGCTTCTTCCTGAACCTCTAGCCATATCCCCTTCTTCACATAAAATAATGGTAGGTCTATGGAAAATATCTACTATCTTAGATGCCACTATTCCTACCACTCCAAGGTGCCAATTAGTCGAAGATACTACTATAACCCTATCATTTTGAAGATCTACCTCTTGGCTTATCTTAATTATTGCCTCATTAAGTATTTCCTCTTCTATTTTTTGTCTACTTCTGTTTTCTTGGTCCAAATATTTTGCTATTTGCATGGCTTTATCAGAATCACATGTAATAAATAATTCTACTGCTATTTTAGCATCACGAAGTCTTCCTATTGCATTTATTCTCGGTGCAATCTGAAAAGCAATATTACCTGAAGTAATATTATCTTCCAGTCCTGATATTGACTTAAGTGCTATTAACCCACATTTATCAGTAGTTTTCAACTTTTCCATGCCATGTTTAGCAATTATTCGATTTTCTCCCCTAAGTTCTACTATATCAGCAATAGTTCCAATTGCTGCTATATCTAAAAACTCATCTACCCCGTCTATATTATAATACATCCAAAGAGCCTGAATTAATTTAAAGGCTACACCGCATCCCGCAAGATTTTTACATGGATATGTACAATCTTGTCTTTTAGGATTTATAACAATGGTATCTGGAATCTCTTCCCTACACTCATGATGATCTGTTATTATAACGTCCATTCCAAGGGATTTTATATAATCTACTTCTTCCAGAGCAGATATACCACAGTCTACCGTAATAATTAAATCAGTTTGCAGACTCTTTAAATATGTAACTGCCTCAATATTTAATCCATAACCTTCATCTAATCTATCAGGTATATAATAACTAACATCTATACCTAGTTTCTTAAAAGCTCTAAAAAGAATCGATGTACTAGTGATTCCATCTACATCATAATCACCATAAATAACTATTTTTTGACCCTTTTTTATAACCTCATCAATTCTCTCTATTGCTTTATCCATATCTTTTAACAAAAAAGGATTATTAAGATTACCCATAGATGGATCTAAAAAGAGCCTGGCTCCCTTATTATCTTCTATCCCTCTAATATGAAGTAATCTATTTAAAAATTCATTGCTATGTAGTTTTTCCTTTTCTGTTTTTGTTTTTTTTACCATCCATTTTTTCATAGCCTATATACCCCTTAGAATAATTGAAAGCATATAATATTATACATTGTACTTCACTGTATTAGCAATGAAAATTCGCTAAAAAATATCAAAGTTTTAAATAATTTATTATTTAATTTTTCTTTATTATACAAAACAAAAAGGAAGAATCGAAATTCTTCCTTTTTTTATATTTTTATGATAATTTATTTATCCTTCTTCTTACAACTATCTACAAGCTTTACCCATACTGGAACTGCTATAAATATTGATGAATATCCACCAAATGCTATACCAATTATAAGAGGTAGAGCAAATTCCTTAATAGCTGAAACACCAAATATATATAGCGATGTTATCGCTATAAGAACAGTTAACACTGTATTAATAGATCTTGCCATTGTTTGTGTTAAACTGGCATCTCCAAGTAATACATTAGTGTTGTATATTTTTTTCTTGCTATTTTCTCTAATTCTATCAAATACAACAACTGTATCATTAATAGAATATCCAAGTATAGTAAGTATAGCTGCTATAAAGCTACTATTTACCGGTATCTGGAAAATAGAGAATATACCTATAGTAACTATCAAATCATGTATAAGTGATGCAATAGCAGCTAGTCCAAATTTCCACTCGAATCTTAAACTAATATATATTAGTATACCTAAAATAGCTACTAGAGATGAAATTATTGCTTTTTGAGTTATTTCTTTACCTATAGTTGGCTCTATTCTTTCAGATGATACAGGTTCATTCTTCTTTAAAGAAAAATCCTTTTTTATCTCCTTAAATAAAGTCGCTACTTCTTCGTTACTTAGATTATTACTTCTAATAGATACGTTATTTCCTTGAACTTCTTGAACCTGAGCAGACTTATCATACTTTTCTACGATAGTTCTAACCTTGGTTACATCAAAACCTTTTTCCATGTTTATATTAACAACAGTTCCACCTACAAAGTCTATTCCATAATTAAGTCCTCTAAACGCTATAGAACCTAAACAAACTACAAGTATAACAGCTGATATAATAAACCATAGCTTACTTTTCTCAACTATCTTAAAAATTCTTTCTTCTTTCATCTATAACCCTCCCCTCTATTTCCTACTATAAAGTCTAGGGTTTTTTACCCATCCTGCATTAACAAATGACTTTAGTAAAAATCTTGTAACAATTACCGCTGTAAACATACTACATATAACCCCTATATTTAGAGTTAAAGCAAAACCTTTTACAGAACCTGACCCTAAATAGTATAGGGAAAAACCAGCTATAAGAGTTGTTATATTTGAATCAAGAATAGATGATAATGCTCTTTTAAAACCTATATCTATTGATGTACTTAAAGACTTACCAAGTCTAAGCTCTTCCTTAGTTCTTTCAAATATAAGTACATTAGCATCAACTGCCATACCGACAGAAAGCAGAAGCCCAGCAATACCTGGAAGAGTTAATGTTGCTCCTATATTTACAAATACTAAAAGCGTTAATATTATATAAACAACTAAAGCAATACTTGCTACAGCGCCTTGTATTCTATAGTATCCAATCATAAATAATACTATAAGACCTATACCAATTGCAGCAGCAGTCATACTTGTAGGAATTGCTTCCGCTCCAAGTGATGGACCTATTGTTTTTACTGTCGCAGGCTTAAGTTTTACAGGTAGTGAACCTGACTTAATAAGACCTGCAAGTCTTCCTGCTTCTTCAACATCAGCACTTCCTGTTATTATTGCCTCTCCATTTGTAATCTCACTTTGTACAGTTGGAGATGAAATAATATCCTCATCCATGTATATTGAAATTTGTTTATTTATATATTTTTTAGTTGCATCTGCAAACTTCTTTGTTCCCTCTTTAGTTAATTGAAGTTGTACAACTGGCTTATTTGACTGATTATCAACGCCAACTGTTGCGTTTTTAACATCTGTTCCAGCTAATACTTCTTTACCATCTGGAGATGTAAACTTAAGTTTTCCTGTCTTACCAACCTGTTCTAGGGCCTTTTGAGAATCATAAATTCCTGGGATTTCAATTCTGATTCTATTGTCACCTGTTATAGCAACAACAGATTCAGAAACTCCAAGTCCATTTACTCTAAGCTCTAGAAGTTCCTTTGTTCTTTGTAGAGTTTCCTTACTAACTTTACCTCCAACAATTTCTTCTTCTATATATACTCCACCCTTTAGATCAAGTCCTGGCTTTAGACTCTCACCTAGAGAAAGTATTTTATAATTACCAAGATTAATACCAAATGCTAGTACATATGCACTTATTAAAATCACAATAATAGATATAATAAACTTCAGTGCACTCTTTTTCTTCATATATCTCCCTCCTTCTTAAACACGCTATGCTAATTATACAACTGAGGTTTTTTTTAGTCAAACGACTTAATGTTTCATAATCTTTTATTTTTTGTAAATTATCCCTCTAGGTTTTATTTTACACATATATACAAAAAAAATCCTACAGAATATATATTCTGTAGGATTGTCCATTTTTTCATTTAAAATTAATCTTCTAGTAGCTTAGCTCTTATAGCAATTGCACATTCTACTCTTTTCTTCATCATTTCACATCCAAGTTCATATGGAATATGAATATCATTGTTAAAGTTGTAGTTGTTTGCTTGACATCCACCACTACAATAGAATTTTGCCCAACATTTTTCACACTTAGGCTTGTTATATATATGTCCATTTTTAAATAGAGTCTCTAGTGATGCATCTATATTACCTTCATCTAGGGTTCCAAGTTTAAATTCTTCTTTTCCAACAAATTGATGACATGGATATATATCTCCATCTGGAGTTACAGCTACATACTCATATCCTGCACCACATCCTGATATTCTCTTATAAACACAAGGACCACCGTTTATATCCATTGCAAAGTGATAGAATTTAAATCCTCTACCTTCTTTTTCTCTTTTGATCATTTCATCTGCTAGTTTATCATATTGCTCAAAAATAACAGGAAGATCTTCAAGTCTTAATGCTAGAGGATGAGAAGGTTCAAGAACAACAGGTTCATTTGATACTTCTTTAAAACCTTCATTTGCCATAAGCATTACGTCTTCAAAAAAGTCAAGGTTTTCCCTTGTAAATGTTCCTCTTACATAGTACTGCTTTGACTTATCTCTCTTTTCTACCATTTTCTTTATTTTAGGCATTATAGCATCATATGTTCCACTTCCATCGTATCTAACTCTTATATTGTCATTAACCTCTGGTCTTCCATCTATGCTAAGTACGATATTGCCCATATTCTTATCTATATATTCCATTATCTCATCATTAAGAAGAGTTGCATTTGTTGTCATTGTAAATCTTATATTCTTATTATACTTCTTTTCTTCAATCCTTGCATAATCAACAATTTCTTTAACTGTGTTAAAGTTCATTAAAGGCTCTCCACCAAATAAATCAACCTCTATGTTCTTTCTTGGTCCTGATGATTTTATTACAAAGTCTATAGCCTTCTTACCTATTTCTGGTGTCATCATACTACGTGCACCATGATATTCACCTTCCTCAGCAAAACAATATTTGCACTTTAGGTTACAATCATGGGCTATATTAAGGCACATTGCCTTAATGAAAGATGGACCTTCATCATTTAGTATAATGTCTTTATATGGATCTTCAGTGAATAGCATATTCTCATTAATTAGGTACTTTACTTCACTTAACCCTTCTTCTATTTGTTCAGCTGTATAATTTGGAAGTAGGGATTCAAAATCCTTTACTGTACTATTATCTACATAATGGTCTAAAATATCATAAACAACATTGTCCACAACATGAATTGCGCCACTATTTACATCTATAACTATTTTTAAACCACATTGTTCAAACTTATGAATTTTCATTATTTTTCCTCCCATAAAAAGTTAAAAAGCAGTAACTATCAGTTACTGCCCAAAGCACTAGTTGTTTTCACATTCAAGGTTAGCTACTGTACATGAAGTTTTACAAGCTGATTGGCATGAGTTAGCGCACTCCTTGCATCCTGGCTTGTTAATGCTAGCCTTTAAAGCACCTAGATTAATAGTCTTTATATGCTTCATCATAAATTCCTCCTTTATCATAAAACAAGCTAAAAAATACTTAATTAGTCCTATGTAACAAGTAATCTTAAAGTTACCATGTCAATTATAGCACAAGTAATAGCTTTACTCAATAAAATAAATTTTACTTTTTAAGCATCATTCCTATCATTCCAGATAGCATTCCAACAACAACAGACATTATAAATGTTACCAAGAAGGTTTGCATATTAACCTTCCCTGCCTCTGTTAAAAGACCTATTATTCCTATAATGATAGTATATAGTCCTCCTAGAACTGCACCATGTAGGTATCCCCTTGAACCTATTTTTATAGCTCCAAAAACTCCACAGTAGCATATTCCAAGAACAGTTATAACCCATACAGATGTGTTCATTTGCGAGTCAGTGAAGCTCATAAAATAAAACATTAAAGATGCTAGTACTAAAAGTATAATTGAAAGTACCCCCGATCCTATAATTGCCTTAAGATACGCAACATAAAGTTTATCTTTTTCATTAATACTTTCCATAGTAAAATCCACCTCCCTATTAATACATATGAAAGGTGGATTTTATATATTCTATAAAGTTTAATGATTACTTTGAAGTTTCCTTCTTCTCCTCATCATCTTCTTCATCTTCGTCTTCATACTCATCTTCGTCTTCGTCTTCGTCTTCAAATTCTTCAACATCTTCATCAAGAATTTCTTCTGAAGCAGTTTCAGATGATACTATTTCCTTCTTTTCTTCTTCTACTACCCTAGAAATAGCTACCTTTGACATTATTAGCGTAGTATCTTCTCCATCACCAGTTGCAATTATAACTGTATCATTATCAATAGCAACTACAGTTCCATGGATTCCTCCAATCGTAACTACCTTATCCCCTGTTCTTAAGTTTTCAAGCATTTGGCTTTGCTGTTGTTGTCTCTTCTTTTGTGGTCTTATTATCATAAAATAGAACACAGCAAAAATTAAAACTAATGAAATTAAATTTGCAGCTACCATATGTAACCCTCCTAATTATGTAGTTTTGATAGGAATAAATCCAAAATTCCTATTCGGTATTATTATTTTTTACTTTTTTATGTGGTCTATAGCTGTTTTTGACATTACTAGTCTTGTTTTATTAGCCTTTCCAGTTAAAATAGCTATTTTATCAGAGTCTATTTTAACTACTTTACCATGAATTCCTTCTATGGTAACTATGTTATCCCCAACCGTTAAGGCCTCAAGCATTTGTCTGTACTTACTCTGTTTGTTCTTTTGAGGTCTTATTATCATAAAGTAAAAAACCCCTATCATTAGTACTAAAAACATTAGGTTTGTTGTCATTTTCCTGCCTCCTAATTTATTTTGTATACTTTTGAGTATACCCAAACTTTCTATAAAATTCATCTCTAAAGTCTAGAAGGTAGTCTCCCTTTATAGCCTCTCTAATCTGTTCTACTAACTTAAGTGTAAATCTAAGGTTATGAATTGTTGTAAGTCTTGCTCCTAAAATTTCCTGTGCCTTAAACAGATGTCTTATATAACCCCTTGTGAAGTTTTGACATGCATAACAATCACATTCCTCATCAAGTGGTCTCATATCCTCTGCATACTGTGCATTCTTAATTACAAGTCTACCATTACTAGTAAAAACAGTTCCATTTCTTGCTATTCTTGTTTGGAGTACACAATCAAACATATCAATTCCGTTTAAAACTGCTTCAAATATATAGTCTGGACTTCCTATTCCCATAAGATATCTTGGCTTATGCTCTGGCATTTTCTCAGCAACCCATGAAAGCACCTTAACCATTGTTTCCTGTGGTTCTCCTATACTAAGGCCTCCAAGGGCATATCCTGGAAAGTCCATTTTAACCATTTCATCTAATGCCTCTTCACGAAGATCTTTATACATACCACCTTGTATAATACCAAATAATGCTTGATCATTTGGTCTACTGTGAGACTTTAAACATCTTTCTGCCCATCTTAAAGTCATAGCTAGAGACTTTTTAGTATAATCATAATCAGCTTCGTATGGTGGACATTCATCAAATGCCATCATAATATCTGCTCCTAGTGAATTTTGAATTTCCATTGCTTTTTCAGGTGATAGAAACTGCTTAGATCCATCTATATGAGACTTAAAGGTAACCCCTTCTTCCTCAATTTTTCTAAGGTCAGTTAAACTAAATACCTGAAATCCTCCACTATCAGTAAGAATTGGTCTATCCCAATTCATAAACTTATGAAGGCCTCCTGCTCTTTCAATTAACTTGTGTCCAGGTCTTAAAAATAAATGATATGTATTACTTAGTATTATTTGTGAACCTATATCTTTAAGCTCATGAGGTGTCATAGCTTTTACAGTTGCTTGTGTTCCAACTGGCATAAATATTGGAGTTTCTATTACGCCATGAGGTGTGTGTATTCTTCCAAGTCTTGCACCAGACTGCTTGCAACGTTTTATCAGTTCGTACTTCACAACCGGTTCCATTAATTTCCTCCCTTATTGTGTAACTTTTTATATTATTGTATTTTAATTAACTTAATAAAGTATATCATATCTTATAAATAGGCTCAACAATCATAATAAGCGCTGTTTTCCAAAAAAATAATATTATTCCCTTGACACTATTACAAATTTCATCTTATAATGAATTAACAAGATTTAAAAAGCCTAACTCTTACAAATTCTTTGATTGAAAAAAGTAAGTATATGCATAGGTTTCAGCGAGTTGGGAATGGTGAGAGCCTAACACTGATTGGTATACCGAATGGGTTCATGAGAAGCAGGGTGAACAATAGTAGCCTGAGCCGTTAGCTTTACGTTATAAAAGCGGGATATCGAGATAACCTTCTCCGTATCTTAATTAAGTGAGATGATTTTTTCATCTAATTTAGGTGGCACCACGGAAGTACAGCCTTTCGTCCTATTCTATAGGGACGATGGGCTTTTTTGTTTACCTAAAAACATATTTTGAACTAATTAAAGTATCATAATAAAAATTTCAAGGAGTGATTTAAATGGATATTAGAAAAATAACATTATCAGGAGTTTTATTTGCTGCGGGACTTATAATTCATCAATTAATGCCACCAATTTTCGGGGTAACTCCTGATGTTCAACTTGCTGTACTTTTTATAGTTATATTAATTAATGGTAGTTTTAAATCTACTATTGCAGCTGGGATTGTATCAGGAATTATTACCTCTTTAACTACTAAGTTTCCTGGTGGACAAGTTCCTAACTTTGTAGAAAAAATAATAACTTCAATTATTATGTATTTTGTTATTGTTTTCATATTAAAGTTTGCTAATAAGATTATTACTATGGCTATAGTTGGATTACTTGGAACTATCCTAAGTGGATTTATTTTCTTAACACTAGCACTTTATATAGTAGGGCTACCATCTGGACTAACTGTAAATATTGGAATTATATCAGTTGTTCTTCCAGCAGCAGTTATAAACCTATTCTTAACACCTGTTCTTTATAAAATAGTAGAAAAGTCTTCAAAGGCAGTTTAATATATAACAAAAGGACCAAAAGCTAACTTTTGGTCCTTTTTATATTTACTTAATAAACATTGCATCTCCAAAACTAAAGAATCTATATTTTTCTTCAACAGCTTCCTTATATGCATTCATAGTGTTTTCCTGCCCAGCTAGTGTACTTACAAGCATAATAAGTGTTGACTCTGGAAGATGGAAGTTCGTAATAAGGTTATCTACTACCTTAAATTTATAACCTGGATATATAAATATATCTGTCCATCCAGAGCATTCTTTTATAAATCCATTTTCATCCCCTACTGTTTCAAGTGTCCTAGTAGATGTTGTCCCAACCGTAATAACTCTTTTACCTTGTCTTTTTGTGTTGTTAATTATATCTGCATTTTCCTTATCAATACTATAAAACTCGGAGTGCATAATATGTTCATTAATATCCTCTACCTTAACAGGCCTAAAGGTTCCAAGTCCTACATGTAGAGTTACATATGCAATGTTAACTCCCTTTTCCTTTATCTTCTCCATAAGCTCCTTAGTAAAATGAAGACCTGCTGTTGGTGCCGCAGCTGAACCATTTATCTTAGAATAAACTGTTTGATATCTTTCCTTATCTTCAAGCTGCTTTGTAATGTATGGAGGAAGGGGCATTTGTCCTAATTTATCTAAAACTTCTTCAAATATACCCTCATACTTAAATTCGATTATTCTTCCTCCAATTTCAGTAGTTTCAAGAACCTTGCATTCAAGCTCTCCATTACCAAATACAAATTCTGTTCCTGGCTTTGCTTTTTTACCAGGCTTCACAAGTGTTTCCCACTTATCCTTATCAACTCTTTTAAGAAGAACAAATTCTATCTTAGCCCCTGTTTCCTTCTTAATTCCAAATAATCTTGCAGGTATTACCCTACTATTATTAAGAACTAAGGTATCTCCTTCCTTAAGATACTCTAAAATATCCTTAAACCTTCTGTGGTTAATTTCTCCTGTATTTTTATCTAGAACAAGAAGTCTAGAATTATCTCTCTCCTCTAATGGCTCCTGTGCTATAAGCTCTTCTGGTAAATCAAAATAAAAGTCACTTACTTTCATTATTTATCCTCCTTAGTTTCTATTCATTAGGAAATGGAATTTCTAAATGATCATATGCTGCCTTTGTAACTACTCTTCCCCTTGGAGTTCTATTTATAAATCCAAGTTGAAGAAGATATGGTTCATATACATCCTCTATAGTTTCATTTTCCTCTCCTATTGAATAGGCAAGTGTATCAAGTCCTACTGGTCCACCATTAAATTTATTAATCATGGATGTAAGCATTTTTCTATCTATATTATCAAGTCCTAAGTTATCAACTTCTAAAAGATCTAATGCTGCCTTTGCTGCCTCATTATCTATATATCCATTTCCCCTAACCTGAGCATAATCTCTAACTCTCTTAAGTAATCTATTAGCAATTCTAGGTGTTCCTCTAGAGCGTCTTGCAATTTCAATTGCTGCATCCTCATCTATACCTATCCCAAGTATACCTGCACCACGAATAACTATTCCCTTTAGTTCCTCTTCATTATAAAGTTCAAGTCTACACATTACCCCGAATCTATCTCTTAAAGGTGATGTTAGCATACCCGCCTTAGTAGTAGCCCCAATTAAAGTAAACTTCGGAAGGTCTATTCTAATACTTCTAGCACTCGGCCCCTTACCTATAATAATGTCTAGCGAATAATCCTCCATAGCTGGATAGAGTATTTCCTCTACACTTCTATTTAGTCTATGTATTTCATCTATGAATAACACATCGCCCTCAATAAGATTTGTAAGTATTGCAGCTAAATCTCCAGCTTTTTCTATTGCAGGTCCTGATGTTACTCTTATTGATGATGCCATTTCATTTGCAATTATAGCAGCAAGGGTTGTCTTTCCAAGTCCTGGAGGTCCGTATAAAAGCACATGATCTAGTGCCTCTCCTCTTTTTTTTGCTGCCTCAATAAAGATTGAAAGCTTCTCCTTTGCTTTAACCTGTCCTACGTATTCCTCAAAGCTTTTAGGCCTTAAACTTCCCTCTATGTCCATATCCTCAGACTTAAAGCTAGAGGTTATTATCCTTTCCTCTATATCCATTTATAAAACACCTATCCTCTCATAAGTAGTTTTAATGCCTCTTTTAGCATATCTTCAATTGAAAGGTCATTATCTATTTGGCTAAGAGTTTTAACTGCTTCCTGTTTTGTATATCCAAGTGCCATTAGACCTTCTGTAGCATCAGCTATTTTAGATATATCTTCCTTTTCACTTCCTAACTCAAGTAGAGGAAGTGGTGTTTCTATATTTAACTTTTTAAATTTATCACGAAGTTCTAAAATAATCCTTTGTGCAGACTTCTTTCCAATTCCCGGTGCCTTAGATATTGTCTTCTCGTCTCCTGATATTACAGCAAGTATAAAGTCCGAAGGGGACACCGTTGATAAAATAGAAAGTCCAGCCTTTGGTCCAACCCCAGAGACACCTATAAGATTCTTAAATAAACTTAATGCTTCTTTATTATAAAATCCATATAAAAGCTGCTGATCCTCTCTTACATAATGATATGTATGTACTGTTACCTCATTATCTACCTTTTTAACTTTTTCTATATCTTGAATTGGCATATAAATAATATACCCTATGCCCATATTATCTACTATAATATAATCTTCCCCATATTCAAAAACTTTTCCCTTAACATAAGCTATCATTTACTTTCCCCCTACTTAATTCTAAACATTTTAGCCATATGTGATGAATGAGAGTGACATATAGCCACAGCTAAGGCATCCGCAGTATCATCTGGCTTTGGAACTTCCTTTAGGTTAAGAAGAACCTTAACCATCTGCTGAACTTGTTTTTTTTCTGCTCTTCCATATCCTACAACAGCTTGTTTTACCTGTAGCGGTGTATATTCAAAAACATCTACCCCAAGCCTTTGGGCTGCTAGTACTGAAACGCCTCTAGCTTGTCCAACACTTATTGCTGTTTTTACATTTTGATTAAAAAAAAGTTCCTCAAATGCAATAGCATCTGGGTTATATTTTGAAAATATATGTGTTAATGCCTCAAATACTAAATTCAGTCTTTCTGGCATTGTATTTTTAGGTGTTGTTGTAACTGCACCATAGTCAATTACTTTAAACTTATTATTCTCATAATCAATAATTCCATAGCCAACAATGGCATACCCTGGGTCAATCCCTATAATTCTCATAATAACCTCCCTTAGCGAAAGTCTGTTCGAATAGTATTATATCATTTTTAAATATATAGGCAAAGCTTAAACACAATAAAAAGTAAAAGTATGGATAATATCCAACTTCTACTTTTTATAAGTTTATGAATCGTAGTCCGCCAATGTATGTTCTGCTTCTTCTATAGTAGCATATACCTTTCCCTTTACAAGTCCTGCTTTTTCTTGTTCTGAGACCTGATCTAATGTTATTCCTGTTTCCTCAACCTTAGTTAGATTCCCTGTCTCATCTACCTTAAATATTACTATACCTTGATCAATTGCTTTAAGAACATATAGTCCCTTTGGCCACTCATTTATCTTCTCAGAAATAACAACCTTCTCACTAGTAAACTCTTCTATAGAATATCCTATTTTCTTTGCATACCCATCAAACTGAGTTTTATCCATACCTAGTAAATCTTCTGTTATTTCTTGATTAACTACTTTCTCATATGTGTCACCTTTTATGTATATCTGTTTTTTTACTATTTTTGTTGCTGGTCCTATAGAGTTAATCTTTGGAGCCTTTGATTTATTTTCTGCAAGTACAGTAGTTTTAGCTGATGTCTCAATGTCATTCTTTTCCACTGTAATACCCTGTATATTTTTATTATCAGTACTATTTTGGGATATATAAAGGCTCGTTCCTACACTTACTGCTATAGAGAAAATAAGTGCAACTAAAACTATTATTTTACCTACCTTCATTTTCCTCACTCCTTTATTGGGTATTATATCCACATGAATCCCTTTTATACAAAATACACTAACTAATTTAAAATTAATATAAAAAGGACTATATTAAAAGATAACCTTTTAATATAGTCCAAAGTGATATTATAGATTTTATGACCAGTCTTTAACTAATCCCTCTAATCTATTAACATCCCCTTTACAGTTTTGAAGAAATGCCCTAACTTCATTTATAACTATAGTCTTTATATGTTCCTTTTCTTCCTCTGTAAATCCACCTTTACAGTTGTCTAGCTGAGTTAAGTCTTGTCTAAATAAAATATCATTAAATGATCCTTTACCTATTTTAGAAATTATATCTTCAAGTATTTGTACTGTACCCCATTCTTTATCTAAATAAAAAGGTAAGTTTTCCTTAACAATAGCTACTGCAGTATTTCTTCCAAAGTCTCCATTTACATAAACATTGTTCTTCATATAGTGCATGTTATCCACTCCTTAAAGTAAGTATAGATGATCATAGCATCTATATAGTAGTTTGTGAAATTTACTTATATTTATGCTCTAATTAATAATCTTTTTAGCTTCACATAATAACCTATTATGTGAATTTATATCTGGATTTCTTAAAACCATCTCTAAAAGCATCTCTAGAACTTCTCCAACCTTTTTGCCTTTAGCACAACCTATATTTATAATATCATTTCCAGTTATTTTCAAATCCTTTATACTGTAACATTCACTATTTTCTATAATGTTATTTAACTTATTCTCAACTTCCAATATGTTTTCTAATTTAGTATCGCCTAAAATAAAATCAAGATATGTATGCTCTATTTTTTTTATTTTTAGAATACTTCTTAAAACATCTTCTCCAATAGAATTTAAAATCTTTTTAATGTTATAGTATTCATCTTCTATAGTAATATCTAAATACTCTATAATCTTATCCACTTTATTTATTGTTTTATTATCATATTTTAATCTTTTAAGGATTTTATTTGAATCAAAGCTATAGGATTCTTTTCTATAATCTAATTCTAATCTTTTAAAACCATGAAGTAAAAGCGCATATCTTAAGCATATATCTTTATTTAATAGGTTTACTGAATTAAGTATTATGTTAATATAATTAATTATGCTTTCATTACCAATAAACTTATCATATATTAGCTTTAACTCAGGTAAAATGTACTCTAAAACCTGTAATTTATATAGATCATTTACTATATATGGATTTGAAAGTATCATCTTATTAAACTCTTCTCTTATTCTTTCAACTGAAATATCATTTAATTTATAGGACAGGATTTTAATAGATTCTAATGCGCTATTATCTATATCAAAGTTTAGTTGTGCTTTAAATCTTAGTGCTCTAAGAATTCTAAGTGCATCCTCATTAAAACGATGCTCTGGATTTCCAACACACTTAATTATTTTATTATTTAAATCTTCTCCTCCATTAAAATAATCAACTAAGCCTAGTCTTTCGTTATATGCCATTGCATTTATAGTAAAGTCCCGTCTTAAAAGGTCTTCTCTAAGGGAAGAAGTAAATTCTACATTCTCTGGCCTTCTGCTATCTTTATACTCACCATCTATTCTATATGTAGTAACCTCATAAACTTCACCATCATTTTTATCAATTAATGTAATTGTCCCATGCTTCTCACCTGTAACAATTACTTTATGTGTATTTTCAAATAGCTTTATAGTTATATCTGGAGTACTATTTGTAGTAATATCATAGTCATTAGCCTTTCTTCCCATTAAAGCATCTCTTACACACCCGCCAACTATAAATGCCTCATATCCATTATTATAAAAAGTATTTATTATATTCTTACAGCTACTTGGCATATAGATCTTCATTATTTCACCCCCTTAAAAAGAAAAACCGTGTTAGTCTAAACTTAGAATAACACAGTTCATATATATGTTAAATTATTTTATTCTTCATCAAATTCAGCATTATGCCAATATCCTTGAACATCTTCATCATCGTCAAACTTATCAAGCATCTTTAGGAATTTAACAAGGTCATCTCCTTCAATCTTTGTTGTAGTTGAAGGTAACATTGAAACCTCAGCTGAAACAAAAGTTATACCCTTAGCCTCTAACTCTTCACGAACCTTAGAAAAGTCTTCAGGGGAAGTAATTATTTCATAAACATCCTCCTCAGATGAAAAATCCTCAGCCCCAATGTCTAATGCAGACATCATTAAATCATCTTCATCTATTTCATCTGACTTTTCAACAACTATAAGACCTTTTTTCTCGAACATAAATGAAACGCATCCTGTAGTTCCAAGGTTACCACCAAACTTATCAAATGCATGTCTTACCTCTGATGCAGTTCTATTTCTATTGTCTGTTAATGCATTTACTATAACCGCAGTTCCTCCTGGTCCATATCCTTCATAAACTATTTCTTCATAGTTTACAGCTCCAAGTTCACCAGCTGCCTTCTTTATAGCTCTAGTTATATTATCAGATGGCATGTTATTTGCCTTTGCCTTTGCTATAGCGTCTCTAAGTCTTGTATTGGATTCCGGACTTGATCCACCTTCTTTAACTGCAACTGCTATTTCCTTACCTATCTTAGTAAAGATTTTACCTCTAATAGCATCTTGCTTACCCTTCTTATTCTTTATGTTAGCCCATTTTGAGTGACCTGACATCGTAACTCCTCCTTACAAACCTATAAATCAACTATTAATTTTATCATATTTGAGAAGTTTTTTAAAGATTAAGGGTTATTTTGAAGGAGTAAAAATAGGTGGATAACTTCTTTTATGTGCACTTCTATAGTTTAATAAATCAATTTTATCCTTTACCTCATCCTTTGCGTCACCTGTTAATATGTACTCATCTAATTCCTTATATGTTATACCCATTTCATCCTCATCTGTTTGGTCTTCCCAAAGTCCTGCTGATGGTGCTTTATTAATAATTTCTTCTGGTATATTAAAATATTCAGCAAGTCTAAATACATCTCTTTTTACAAATGAAGCAATAGGTAGCATATCTACTCCACTATCACCATGCTTTGTAAAATATCCTACTGTTAATTCACTTTTGTTACCTGTTCCAGCTACTAAATATCCCTTCATAGCAGCATAGTAATAAAGGGTAGTCATTCTTAGTCTTGGTTTAATATTTGCTATGGCCATTTTATCATATGTATGGTCCACCTCAGAGATAAAGCTGTCAAATACATTATCAAGAACTACCTTTTTGTAGTTAATATTAAGTGCATCAATAACTTTCATAGCATCTATCTCATCCTTATCGCTACTTTTACATGGCATAATTATTCCTAATGTATCCTCTGGAAATGCTCTTTTAGCTGCTGCTGCAACAACAGCAGAATCTATTCCTCCGCTTATACCAAGTACTACTCCTTTGCACCCTGCATCTTTAACCTTTTCCTTAATCCAGTTTACAAGTTCTTCTGCTACCTTTTCTACATCCTTCATATTATACATATTTAAACCTCCATTAAAACCTCATTTTCATCTACAAAACACTGAACCGTTTTTTCCTCTGATATTATATTATTTCCATTCATCATTTCTATTATTTCATTTTTTATTGAATCAAAGTCTTTTTTCAATGAAATAACATCTATTGTTACATTTTCAAGAAAGTTAACCTCTTCAATCTTTATGTTAAGTGCTTGAAGATAGTTATTTATTTTTCCGTACTTTTCATAATCACATGTTATATTGAATCTGCACCCTTCAAGCCTTTTAACCTTAATTCCAGCATCAATTCCCTGCTTACAAGATGCTCCATATGCACGAATAAGTCCACCTGCACCAAGCATTATACCACCAAAATACCTAGTTACAACAACTACAACATCATTAAGCTGCTCTCTTTTAAGCACTTCAAGAACTGGAGGCCCTGCTGTTCCCTGAGGTTCTCCATCATCAGAATATCTCATAGATATCCTATTATTAGTTACATATGCAAATACATTATGTCTAGCATCCTTGTACTTTTCTTTAATCTCTCCTACAAATTCCATAGCCTCTTTTTCATTTGATATTCTTTTAATATTGCATATAAATTGAGATTTTTTCTCTTCAAATGATACTTCTAAATTTTTTAATATAGTATAATCTTCACTTAACAATTTCTAGCCCCCCATTTTTTATCGCCTCTATAGCTTTAATTGCCGAAAGCTTTACATATTCTTTATCTGATGAATTTGAGATCTTTTCAAGATATGGAAGAGACTTTTCACTTTTAATGTTTCCAAGAGCTTTTATTGCATACTCTTTAACTTGAGACCTATTTTCTTTAAGTGCTAAAATAAGAGCATCCTCACCCTTTATACTTCCTATCTTACCTATAGCTGAACAGCACATTCTTTTTATAGTTCCATCATTACATCTTAAAAAAGTAATAATGCGGTCAATTCCTCTTTGGCTTTTTATTTCTCCTAGAAACCATATATAAAATGCACACTCTTTTTGGGATGCATTAAAAATATTATTAATTACATAACTTTCAATATTCATAATTTCTGTCTTTTCCATTTTAGATATAATACTTAATCTCTCGTCCTTTGGACAATTCATTAGAGAGTTTAATATACTTTTTTCATCTGTACCATTTTTGTATATTTTATATTTGATTTTTGAGTGTATAATATGTTTTTCAACTTCTATCTTAGATAGATTTCTTATAATTGATATTGCCTTTATATCTTTACCCTCTTTATAAAGAAGATACGATACATCCTCCGATGATAAATCATTAATATTTTCCCAGCATAATTTTTTCATAATTATCATCCTTTATCGTTTCGTTATATACATTTTATAAATATTCTTTAAATAGTTCAACTTCTAATAGCATTGTTTATATTACTTGATTATTGAGCATACTATATGATATCATATTTCCATAATTTATTATCTTGTATAATATGAACATATATATAAATTGGAGGTGTACTTTTATGATAACAAAGGACATGAATATTATTGATATCGTTAACAAATTCCCTGAAACTGTTGAAGTTTTCACTAAGTATGGAATGGGATGTTTCGGATGTATGGCTGCTAGATTCGAAAATTTAGAGCAAGGTGCTTTAGCTCACGGAATTGATGTTGATGCTTTAGTTGCAGATCTAAACGAAGCTACAAAGTAATTTAAAGGGTGCATATAGCACCCTTTTTTGTTTATTTTTAAAGATAAGGAAATAGATTTCCTGAATTTAAATTCTTCAAGTCCATATAAGCATTTCTTATAATTTTTATTCCCTCTTCTATCTTATCATCCTCTACAGCTGCAAAACTTAGTCTAAAGTGGGTATCTTCCCTATTATCAAGATAAAAAACCCTACCTGGTACAACAGATGCACCTCTTTGCTTGATTATACTTCCAAGCATCAATGAATCCATATCTGACTTACAATATATATGAATTCCACCCTCTGGGTTATCAAACTCAATAAAAGGAGTAACCTCTCTTAAAGCCTTTATTGTTATATCATACTTATTTTTATATATTTTACTCATGCGTTCTATATGACCTTGCCACTTTTTCTTTCTAATATAAAGGTCAAATGTTCTTTGCATAAGACTTGATGTAGATATATCACTTGTGTGCTTTGCTGACATTATGTTAGAAGTTAAAGACTTTGGTACAGCGAGAAATCCTAGTCTAATCCCAGGCATAAATATTTTTGAAAAACTCTTTAGATATATAACCCTATCCTCTGTATCTATCGCTTTAACTGGGTATGTTTCTTTTCCACTAAACTTTAATTCTGGAAGATAGTCATCCTCTAGAATATAGGTATTATATTTCTTAGCAAGGAACAATAGTCCTTGTTTCTTCTCGTCACTATATGATATTCCCGTAGGATTTTGAAAACTTGTCATTACATATATTAGCTTTGGAGAATATTTTTTAAGTGCTTCTTCTAAAAGCTCTAAATCCATACCTCCACTAATGATTGGAACCTCGATAATATTAGCTCCCCTTGATCTAAAGGCAGCAAGAGCCCCTGTATATGTTGGACTTTCAACAACTATTGTATCATTAAAGTTTATTAATGCCTTAGACACGATATCTATTCCCTGCTGTGCACCTGAAATAATATGTATATCCTCTATATCCGTATTTACTTTTCTATTAATTATATAGTCCCTTAGTGACTCTCTAAGTGGATAATAACCCTTAGCCTCTTGATATGCAAAGGCATAACCACCATCTCTATCTAGAACCTCATTCATAGCTTCCTTAAACTCCTGAACTGGGAAATAAACAGGGTCCGGAGTTAAAGTTGCAAAATTTATTTCAGATTTATTCTCATGAACTGTTCCTTCCTTAGGTCCAGTTAAACTTTTCTTTATATTTTCTTTATCTTCTACATTTGATAAATTATCATCACCCTTAACAAAGGTGCCACTTCCAACCTTAGAGTAAACCAATCCATTTTGCTCAAGCATTTTATAAGCATTAACTATAGTAACATTATTAACTGAAAGTTTAGACCCTAAATTTCTTATTGCAGGTAGCTTCTCATGTGGCTTTAAGCTGCCATTTTCTATAAACTTTTTTATTTCATTGTATATTTGGATGTACATAGCCTCAGGGCTATTTTTATCTAATTGTATAAATTCATGAAAAGCCAAATATCTCACCTCTACCTTTTAATATTATATATACATCTTATCATATAATTTAAAAGTCTACTATTTTCTTATAAAGAACAGTGCAATAGTTGAAGGCCCTACATGACTTCCTATAACCGACCCAATTTCAGATATAAGAATATTATCTATTCCAAGCTTTTCTTTTATTTCATTTTCAAGTTCCCTTGCGAATTCCAAATCCTCAGAATAGCTAATACCTATTCTATTACTTTTTATATCTTCGCCTTTTTCCTCTAAAATTTGAATAAGTTTTTTTATTAGTCCTTTTTTTCCTCTAGTTTTATCAAGTGGGAAAATTGCTCCATCCACAAAATGCAATATAGGTTTTACACTTAGAAGATTCCCTATTACCGCCTGAGATGCAGATATTCTTCCCCCTAACTTTAGCATATCAAGAGAGCCTACACCAATGATGTGCTCCATTTTGCCACGCATTCTTATAACTTCATTTATAATTTCATCTTTATTTTTGCCTTCTCTTGCCATAAATGCTGCCTTTTCTACTATTAATCCTTGTCCAACAGAGGCAGCTAAAGAATCTATTACCTCTACTCTTTCATCATTATTAAGCATTTCCTTTGCAATTATTGCTGATTGATATGTTCCGCTAAGTTTAGATGAAAATGCTATACAAACAACTTCCATGTCATTATCGATTGCTTCCTTAAACAACTTATAAAAAGATGCTGGAGTTGACTGAGATGTTGTTGGTAGCTTTTTTATGTTTTTAAGCTTTTTATAAAATTCCCCTGGGGTTATTTCAACTCTATCTAAAAAATCCCCATCCTCTAAGATAGTTACTAGTGGACTCATTTCAACGCCTATTTCATTTAGATAATCTATATCAAGATCACATGAACTATCTGTAATTATCTTTACTTTTTGCATACTATTCCTCCATTATCACTAAACACTGTATACAATTTCATGGATTAAAAATTCACCGTTTTGTGTTTTATAATCTCTAGTATTTTCCCATACAACCTTATTTTTAGCCATTTCATGTATAACAAGACTTAAATCTTTATTAATGCAGTTAAATTCCTTACTTTCTTGTATGTCCATAACAGAACATGCCTCTTTACTATTCTTTATAAATTCAACAATGGGCTCTGTTATCTCTGCTATATTTTTCTCAATAAAGCTTTCGATGTACTTAAGTGTTGTTATTATCCTATCTTCTAAATCTCCATCGTAAACTAGAGTTTTAAAAAGATTTTCTATACTGCTATTCATGTTAATTGCTATTGATATAACATCTTTATCCGTTATATATCCACTTAAATTCATGTTTAACCTAGCAAAATTTTTAAACACAAGTAAAGTAAGTTCATATGCAGTTTCATATTTCTTAGTAAAATAGAATTTCTTAGCATAATGCATTAAGTTAAGCATTTCTGATAATATATCTATGTTCCTTATTTTTCTATCCCTATCAGAATAAAATCTTGTAGAGTGAAATAACTCCTCTATACTACAATCATTGCAATATACAAGCTTTCCACTTGAGAAAGCTTTGTGAAAGGTTCCACCTTTTACAATGCTTTCAAAGTTATTAATAAACTTTTCCTTTGATATATATTTTATATGCATATATATTCCATAGGCTTTTGTATAAAGGATTTCCATTTTGTCTTTTTCGCTAGTTACTACTATAAAGTCTATATCGGATTCCTGCCAGATATCCCCATTAACTATACTCCCATAAACAATTACAGCTAGCGTATGGGAACAACCTCTAAAACTCTGCAACGCCTTTTCATATGCCTTTTGATACTCTCTGATTTTAGACAAAATCTCTCCCCCTTTTATCAATTAGAATTATATCAAAGCAGAGTGTTATTTACAAATTAGAAGAAAAGTTACACTTTTCTCCTATAAATCTTTATTTTTAAAGCTCTTATAATGCTTTCTCTTTTCTTAAAAATATACATTATGGATACAAAAGCTATTATAATAAGCGCTATAATACTAATTAGCTTAATTGGAGAAAAGAAAAATTTAACCTTGAAATATAGGTATGGGACTTTTAGAAAATCACTAATGCTAAATTTTTTTCTTTCTCCTAAATCTAAAACATATTTACCATTGCTTTTTTCATTATATACCGCAACATAGTATTCTCCATTTTCAGGTATTTCTCCTCTTAAGGATTGTGCTAGATGGTAGTATGATCCTGTAAATGAATCAAAATACTTTGACTTATTATCCGTTGACTTTATAACTAGTGCACCATATCCCTTAGGGAGATCAAATGGAATAGCATCCTTTTGTACTATCTCCTTACTAATTAGTACTATTTCTGGGGAAAATCCCTTCTCACCTGTTAAGTTTGGAATTCTTAATTCTATGTAGAAATTTTCATATTTTTTTCCCTTAAACTTAATAAAATCTATATCATTATTTTTATTAATCTTTCCGTATATAGTATTAGAATTCATATGATTATTTATTGTAACTGGAGCACTAAAGCTTGCATCTTTCCTTTCAAATATTTGATTTTTGTCAAAGTCTATACTAAAACAAATTATAATAATTAAAATGATAATTCCAAAAAACTTTTTCATATATTCCTCCTTTAAAAAATACTTTTTAGTATTATACTTAAATTAAAATAAAAAAAGACTAACCATTTTATTTAACCTTTGCTTAGAAAATACAAAAAACAAAATAAACTAAGTTCAAATATAATATTCAAACTTAGTTTATTAAGATTATATGTTATTTACTTTAACAAAGAAATTCTATTGTACAATAAATTCCCTTACTCTACCTAAAATATCCTGAGTAGTATTAACAAAAACTTCTACTCCATCCTCAGTATATTCTTCACTCTCTACACATTTATTATTATGAAGATATGAAATTACCCTAGAGTCTGTGTATGGTACTAAAAGCTTTGCTTGTATAAAACTTTTATAAACACTCTCCTCAACTGACTTTAATAAAAGATCTAGGTTAATACCTTGTTTAGCAGATATGTATATAGCATCAGGATATTTAGCCCTTATAATAGACATTGCCTCATCACTTGCTTTATCTACTTTATTAAGTACAAGTAGTAATTCTTTATCTTCTGCTCCAATATCCTTTAGTACTCCATTTACAGTATCTATTTGTGCAACTACATTTTCACTTGATGCATCTGCAACATGTATAACAAGATTACTATATACTATTTCTTCTAGAGTAGATTTAAACGCCTCTACTAAATCATGTGGAAGCTTTCTAATAAATCCTACAGTATCTGATATTAGACATTCTTTACCTGAAGGAAGTTCAATTGATCTTGTGGTTGTATCAAGGGTTGCAAAAAGCATATTCGCCTCTAAAACCTTTTCCTTTTCTACTCCAGCCATATCACACAACTTATTTCTTATTGTAGACTTACCAACGTTAGTATATCCAACTAATGAAATAACAGGAATCTCCTTTGACTTTCTTCTCTCTCTTTGAAGTTGTCTTGTTTTCTTAACATCCTTTAGCTGTCTTTCAAGATCTATTAGCTCTCTTTTTATCCTTCTTCTATCTATTTCAAGCTTCTTTTCTCCTGGACCTCTTGTTCCTATTCCCCCACCTGTTCTAGATAGGCTTCCTCCAAGTCCTATAAGCCTTGGAAGTCTGTATTTAAGCTGAGCAAGTTCTACTTGAAGTTTTCCTTCCTTAGAAATAGCTCTTTGGGCAAATATATCAAGTATTAAGGTAGTTCTGTCTATTACCTTACATCCTAGGGCCTCCTCAAGATTTCTAACCTGTGCTCCACTTAACTCATCATCAAAAATTACAGTATGAGCCATAAGGGTTTGGCGCATTAGTGCAATCTCTTTAACTTTTCCAGTACCTATGTAATATGAAGGGTCAACCTTTGCCTTGTTTTGTATTACCTTAGCTACTACTTCTGCTCCTGCAGTATTAGCAAGCTCCTCAAGCTCTTCAATAGACTCCTCTGAAGAATAACCATCTTCACTTACTGTACCAACTAAAATAACCTTCTCAGTTTCATTATCAAAATTTGTATAAACCTTATCATATAGTCTCTCCTCTAGATAAGATATTACATTTAGTACATCAATTGACTGCAGTAGTTCTATTCTAAATGGTCCCTCATAAACAGACTCTTTAGAAAGTTTGCCCTCCACTGGCTTTATAATTGAAAAAGAAAAGTTGTCAGCTGTACCATTCTTTACACCAATTGCAACCATAAGATCAAACTTCATGTTAACAAGTGCAGTAAGATCTACACTTGAAACCTCTCCATTACCATTTGGATGGGTATGTATACACCTAATACCATTTAGAAACTCACTAGACCTTCTTTCAGTTACAAACTCTAAATTTACTGAGTTTTCATCACCAACTGCTACATCAACAACTTTACCTCTTCTATTTATATAAACTGAAACTTCTCTATTTATTTCACTTGTTATTGAAGAAATAATATTTACAATTTCTTCATCTACTATATTATTTTTATCTGTGTGTATATCAAAGATCTGGTCTAATAACTTTATATATGTTTTCTTTATACCTACAAGATTTCCTCTTATCATAGTATCCTCCTTAGGGTTAAAAACTTTTCAATATATGATATTATACACTACTATGAATACAATTTATACAAATACAATTACTTTATAAAATATACATAAATTATGAGTTCTTTTTCTTAAATAATTCAACTTAGTATATCTTTCTTTTTACTATGTCTTATTTTCTTGACAAGTATTTAAGTTTACATTATATTAGAGGTTATTGACACCTGAAATAATGTAAACGAAAGCTAAGGAGAAGATTAAAATGGAAAATAAAAAAGAAAATATTCTTTTTTCAAAGGAAGAAATTGCTGATAGAATTTCTGAAATATCTAAGGTGATTTCAGAAGACTATAAAGATAAAAAGCTTTATGTACTTTCACTACTACGTGGAAGCTTTATATTTGCTGCGGATTTAGTTAGAGAACTTAGCGTTCCTGTTAATATAGGATTTATGTCTACATCAAGCTATGGGCATGGAGAAGTATCAACTGGGGATGTTAAGGTAGTTCAAGATATCTCAGACAATATTGAAGGATATGATGTACTTATAGTTGATGACATAGTTGATACAGGAACAACAATGAAATTTATAAAAGAATACTTAACTAAGTATAATCCTGCTAGTATCAAGTCATGTGTGTTACTTGACAAACCTAGTAGAAGAAAAGTAGATATAGACCCTGACTATACTTGTTTTACTATAGAAGATGTTTTTGTAGTTGGTTATGGACTAAATTATGGTGATTATTATAGAAATATCCCTTATGTATTTAATTGGGAATCAAAATAAAAAAATCCTGAAGTATTTTCTTCAGGATTTTTTATTATTTACTTTATTTCTAAACTATACTTACTCTTAAGTCCTTCTATTAGATTCATATAGCTACTTCCTTGCTTTTGTTGTATTAGCATACTCATTATTTGTGCATCTACTTCTTGTAGTGACTTTTCTCTAGCTGGTAGCTTTTCTTCTACTACTATAATATGATATCCAAATTGAGTCTTAACTGGCTCGCTAACCTTTCCAAGCTCTAGTGCAAATGCCGCTTCTTCAAATTCTGGAACCATCATTCCACGTCCAAAACTTCCAAGTGAACCTCCTTGAGCCTTTGATGGACATGATGAATACTTATCAGCAGCATCCTTAAAGCTAAGTCCTGACTTAATTTCTTCAACTATTTCATTAGCCTTTTCCTCTGAATCTACTAGTATGTGGCTAGCTTTAACCTTTGCATCTTCTGTAAACTTTTCTTTATTAGCGTTGTAATATTCTTCAACTTCTTCATTTGATACCTTAATATTTGAAATAATATCATTAACAGCTATTTGAGATAAAATTTCTCTTTTAGCTTCTTCAATTTGAGTTTTGAATTCTTCTCTATTTTCTAATCCTTCATCTAAAGCATATGTATATAGAAGTTCCCATGCAATAACTTGATCTAAAAGGTACTTCTTTCCTTCCCCAGAAGTAAGTTGTGATCTTCTTTCAGGTGGAAATTTTGCAAGAGCAGAATTAAGAGTTGCCTCAGTTATCTCTTTCCCATTTACAACAGCTAAAACCTTATTTTCCATATTTAAATCTCCTTACACAGTTTGTTATTATATAGTTTATTATATTACAAAAGCCTTAGTTATACAAAGTAATTTAAGATCTATAAAAAAACATTATTATACAAAGGTCAAAAAATAAAAAATAGCGACTTGACTCAGTCCTCGACCTACAAGTTCGCTTTATTTCCACTATTAAAAAAGTCAAAAAATAAAAATGGCTCCGCGGAGAGGACTCGAACCTCCAACCTATCGGTTAACAGCCGAGTGCTCCACCATTGAGCTACCGCGGAACATTTTTAAACCAAGCGACTTCCTACCCTCCCAGTCCGTCTCCAGACTAGTACTATCGGCGTTAGAGAGCTTAACCTTCGTGTTCGGAATGGGAACGGGTGTATCCTCTCTGCCATCATCACTTGATGCTTTCGATAATATATAATATACACTATATATATCATTTTGTCAACACTTTTTTAAAAAAACATTTAGTTCTTTGAAAACTGCACAGCATTTTTTGAACTTAATCAAGATTAAGCCCTCGATCTATTAGTATCAGTCAGCTACACA